>JBAWXM010000125.1:0-13451 GCA_037144075.1 Lentisphaerota bacterium
CCCCGCAGATTGTTCTACCCTGACAGAGGCGCAGGTACATTTGCTTGATTTTGCAATAAACGCGCTATCCATCCTGGATATTATTTACAGATAGAAAGTCCGAATATGATTTACCTCCAAATCCCCAACAAGGACTTCGTTTGTAAATCGTTACCTGAGCTGGATTATCGCTGCAGGAGACGGCGCATGGCTTCTCTGGCGTCTTCGTTGCCCTGGTCGGCGGACAGACGGTAACATTCAATGGCTTTGGTTTTATTCTTATCTGCTCCGAGACCGTTTTCATACATTGAGCCGAGGCTGTTCAACGCCAGCGTATCGCCGGAGTCGGCGGCTTTGCGATACCAGAACATGGCTCTGGCATAGTCCTTCGGAACTCCTTCGCCGTTCTCAAACATATAGCCCAGATTATATTGCGCCCTGACATTGCCCTGATCGGCGGCCTGCTGATACCATTCAACCGCTTTGGCGCTGTCTTTCTTTACGCCTTCGCCGTTGGAATACATCACCCCCAGATTGTTCTGGGCGACGTCATAGCCCTGCCCGGCGGCTTTAAGGAAATATTCGACCGCCTTGGCCGGATCTTTCGGCACGCCGTCGCCATATGAGTACAAAACTCCGAGCGCAAACTGCGCATCCATCAAGCCTTTATCGGCGGCTTTCTGATACCATTCCGCCGCTTTGTTAAAATTACGGTTCACTCCCTCGCCTTTTTCATACAAATTGCCCATCGTGAATTGCGCGACCGGATATCCTTTGTCAGCGGCCTGCTGATATAACTCCATGGCTTTGGCATAATCCCTGGCTACGCCGTTGCCGTTATAATACATCCGTCCGAGCGCGAACAGCGCCCCGGCGTCGCCTCCGGCAACAGCCCGCTGATAAAAATCCACGGCTTTCGCAAAATCTTTTTGAACACCTCTGCCCATCTCGTACATATTTCCCAGCAGCGTCAGCGCTTCACATGAGCCTTTTCCTGCCGCATCCAGAAAATATTCCGCTGCTCTGGCATAGTTTCTAGTCACGCCTTCGCCATTCTGATGCATTTTACCGATGCAGCACAGCGCTTCGACATCGCCTTTCCGCGCGGCCTCCTGAAAACATTTGATCGCCAGGGCAAAATCTTTATTTATCCCCTCGCCTTTAAGATACATTCTGCCGACAGCGCTCAGAGCTTTAACCTGCCCCTGCTCGGCGGCCTGCCGGTAATATTCCGCCGCTCTGGCGCAATCTCTTGGAACGCCTTCGCCGCTGTAGTAAATATTGCCCAGCAATTCCTGCGCGGTGGCGTCGCCCTGCGCGGCGGCCTGCCGGTAATACTCAGCCGCTCTGGCATAATCTTTCGCAGTGCCGCTGCCGTTATAGTACATCATGGCCAGCGTTTTCTGCGCCGGAACCACTCCAGACTGCGCGGCCTGCCGGTAATATTCAAACGCCCTGGCCGCATCTTTGTCCACGCCGTCGCCGCTTGAGTACAATGTTCCAAGCATGTATTGAGCCTGCGCATCGCCTTGAGCGGCGGCCCGCTGGAACCATTCAACGGCTTTGCCTTTGTTCTGACCGACGCCAAGCCCGTTATAGTACAACTCTCCGGCTTTATATCGGGCGGCGGCATTACCCTGTCCGGCCGCTTTCAGATAATATTCCAGCGCCCTGGCATAATCTTTATTCACGCCTTCGCCGCCGGAATACATGTTACCCAGCAGATATTGAGCGGCGACAAAACCTTTGGCGGCGGCAGGCTGCAATAATTTCAGCGCTTTGGCATAATCCTGCGCGACGCCGCCGCCGCGGTAATACATTATTCCAAGCATCAGTTGCGACCGCGTATCGCCGGCGGCAGCAGCCTGCTGGCAAAACTCTACCGACTTGGGATAGTTTTGAATAATACCCTGTTTCATGACGTTCATAACACTCAGCGCCGGCAGCACAAACGTATTGCCGTCAGCGGCGGCGTCGCGTAAATATTCCAGCAGCTTGTCGTCATTTTTAGGCGACTCTTTAGTTTTACCGGAGACAACCGCCAGCTTCAATTGCGCCCGCAGATGACCGTTTTTAGCCGCCTGTTTCAAATATTCCACCGCTTTTGCATTGTCCTGAACAACGCCTTCGCCTTTATAATACATGCAGCCAAGCACGAACAGCGCGTCATTGCTGCCATATTTAGCCGCCTGCCGGAAATATTCGACGGACTTGACGAAGTCCTGTACTACTCCATCGCCTTTAAAATACATGATTCCAAGCTGAAAAAGCGCCCCGGCATGGCCTTTTTTTGCCGCCATCTGAAACCATTGCGCCGCATCGGTTTTATCCCTGGCAATCCCCTCTCCGTTAAAGCTCATGCAGCCAAGTTCAAACTGTGCATCGACCAGCCCCTGTTCGGCAGCCTGCTGGTAATATTCCACCGCTTTCTCGCCATTTCTGGGAACGCCAAAACCGTTCAGGCACATAATCCCCATATTATATTTGGCTTCAACCAACCCATGTTCAGCAGCCTGTTTGAAATACTCCGCAGCCTGTTTATAATCGACCGGCACGCCGCAACCATTATAAAACATCAATCCAATAGCGCACTGCGCCTCTGTCGAACCTTTCTCGGCGGCCTGTTTAAATAACTTCAATGCTTTGGCATAATTTGTTTTTATGCCGTTGCCGGACAGATAAATATTGCCGGCGGTAAGTTGCGCGTCTGTATTGCCGGCGGCGGCGGCCTGTTCATAGAATTCAACAGCCATAGCCGGATTACGCGGAAAAACATCTCCGTGATAATACATGAACCCCAGCTTCAACTGCGCGTCAGTAAACCCCTTTTCCGCCGCCTGTCTGAAACATTCCGCGGCCATGGCGGCATTCTGTCCGACGCCGATGCCGTCGTAGTACATCATGCCAAGCGCGAACAGCGCCTCGGCATGTCCGTGCGCGGCGGCCTGCTTATAGAAACCCGCCGCATTTTCATTGTTCTGCGGCACTCCGCTGCCGCTATTATACATCCAGCCCAGCTTGTACTGGGCGCCGGTGTGTTCCTGTCTGGCGGCTTTCTGAAACAAATCAAATGCCTTTTTATAGTTCTGGGTAACTTCCTCGCCGCTGAAATAAATCGAACCCAGCTTGTACTGTGCGTCGGCATAGCCTTGATGGGCCGACTTCTGATAGAATTCTAGCGCTTTGGCGTAATCCTGCGTCACGCCGTTTCCGCTATGATACATTAATCCGAGATTGTATTGCGCCTTCGGATCGCCTTTTTTAGCCGCCCGCTGCGCATCTTCTAAAACGCCGGAATTAACCGTATTTATAGTCAGTATCAATAATATGAACAGGCTTAAGTTTATAAATCTTGACATTTGTTCTTCCTCATATATATCCAGACTGTTAATGTTAGCACATTTTCCTCAAAACGCAAAACCGCATTCCCATTCCCGGCACACAAAAATCCGAATCTTTGAAAAAAAGCGGCTTACCGCTGGAAAAAAACTTCATTTCAGGCGATATTTATTATTTTGCTCATACAATAATTTATTGGACCGGATAAAATGCAGGAATATTTTTTAAGCGGCTTCAGCGGCTATCAGATGTGGATGCTGTGCGTCTGCGCCTTTATGGTCGGAATCAGCAAAACCGGCGTGCCCGGCCTGGGCATTCTGGTAGTATCAATGATGGCAATGTCATTTCCCGCCAAAGCTTCAACCGGCTTACTGCTGCTGATGCTTGGCGCGGCGGATATTTTCGCGGTCGCATATTACCGCCGCCACGCGCACTGGCAGCTGGTATTAAAACTGCTGCCGTGGGCGCTGGCCGGCATCGGCGTCGGATCAATCGTGCTCCGCTTTCTCAATGACGATCAACTGCGGCCGGTCATCGGTTTTATCATTCTGGCGATGCTGGCGGTCAACTTCTGGCGCTCACGCCGTCCGGCTGACACTGCCGGACTGCCGCACCACTGGCTGTTCGCCGCCGTCATGGGCTTCACGGCAGGCCTGACCACCCAGATATCCAATGCCGCCGGGCCGGTCATGGCGATCTACCTGCTGGCGATGCAACTGCCTAAAAACGAATACATCGGTACCGGAGCATGGTACTTCCTGATATTGAACTGGCTGAAAATCCCGCTCTTCGCATTGGACGGGCGCATCACCATGTCGGCGGTGCGCGCCGACCTGGCAATGATCCCCATCCTGGCGCTGGGCGCCGGCATCGGCATCCTGATCCTGCACAAAATACCCCAAAAATGGTTCGAGATCATGATCCAGGTCTTAGCGCTGGCCGCCGCCCTGAAACTATGCTGGTACATCACCGACTTTCTCTGAGCCAATCCTGAAATCTTGAATATCCAATAACCCGTCCCGCACTGCGGGATCCCGCAAAGCGGGAGAATATCCAACCGGCCAAGGCACAGACCAAGTAGCCTACCAAGTCGCCCCCGGAGTAACATCGCATCCGAATGAATAACAAATTCAAATACCATCCTATAGTCCTTAAAATTCTGAGCGAAAAAGCGGCGGAAGCTGACCGCAGATATTCACAGGAGAAATAAGGCGGAAATTGAGCATCAAAGAAAACATTATATTGAATGCTTTCTTTGATGCCGTGCGGGATTATTTTTTATCGGCCGGTTTGGGATTGGGTTCACTCAGGCCGGAGATCATTACGATATTCATATTCGGATTGGACAATCGCGCCTGAATGCTGACCAGTTTCTGATATTCTTCGGGGCTCAGAATGCATGGACGCAGATTCACCGAACAGGAGATCAGAATTTGCGCCGTGCCGATCATGGAGGATTTCACCGTGACAGTGCCGCCGCCGCCCGGACACGTCCATTTGACATCGGGCGGAAGCAGTCTGATGGTTGTGTTGTTTGCGGGCAGGTCAATAACATACTGCATGGAAAGTCTCAGCGGATCAGAGCGGAAATATGGATTGATCCTGGTTGCCTCGCCGGCGGCGAAAATCCCGCGAAGAATGTTGCCGGGCAGATTAAAATAGAACAAGCCGTTATCCCGCACCGCATAACGTTCGACGCCGACGGCAATTGAATATCTGCCGGGATAAGATTTGAAATCCGTTACCAGGTCTCCGAGAGGAACGGCCGACTGGGAAATGTCCGTTACGGCGCGCTGGAAATAACGGCTGCGTTTTTCCGGGGTAAATTCCGAGAACATCTGATTGGAATATCCGAAACTGCCGCCAAACAGCAAGCTGGAAGTTTCGATCCCGGCATAACCGTCGGCTCTCAGCTTGATTGAGCATACGGTTTTCGTATAATCTTGAAAATCCTTGCCTGTTTTTAAAACTTCAATGCTGTTGTCGGCCAGATTCAGGCAATATTTGCCGTTATGCGGGCTGGTCCCCAGCGCGGCGTACTGGTTTGTATCATTCAGAATAACGGAATTTTTACCGTAATTAACGCGCACCAGAATTTCGCCGAAAACCAACTGCGGATATTCTTCGAGCTTTTCAAACAGTCCGGGCAGGCCGATGAATCCGGAACCCAGCACAAATTCAGCGTCAAGTCCGGCAGTCCGGAGCATTGCGCAAAGCAGCACGGCGCGGTCAGCGGTGTTGCCGTAGCGGTCGGCAAGCACTTTATCGGCGGGCGTAACACATGAAACCGGGAGATCATCAAATCCAGGCCCGACGGGACGGATGCTTTCAGCCGCGAAATTGCGGATTGCAAGAATTTTTTCGGTGTCAGTACCGAGTTTTTCAGTCAACTTAACAGCCATTGCAGCGGCTGCCGACTGGTTCGCCGCCGCTTTTTCCAATACGTTTTTTGAAGCAGTTCCGTAAGATTTCCAGTCTCCGGCGGAGACAAAGACCGAAGGTGCGAAACTCCACACTGGCGGCATTGCCGGCTCTGATTTCATTGCCGGGACATTTTCCGCTTCCCAGGTCATCCGGACTCTGCCGCTGCTGATTTCCTTTGATTCCCTGACCCCTTCCGGCGCCGGAGAAATATCTACGGGCAGCTTTCCGTCATAGGTCAGGATAATCTTTTTCTTTACTATCGGATCGAAACCGCGGAACATTCCGATTATTCCGAAAAACGGGCGGTCTTTGTGTTCGCGAATAATGGTATACTGGACTTCGCTTCCGGTCTGAACTCCGGGCAGGCTGGCGACCAGTATCTTGCCGGCAGGATAACGCGGAGCGGAACCGCTCCATGGTTCATCCATCAGGTTCAGCTCCTTGCTATCAAGTTTTTTGACCAAACCATCCGGACCTTTCACTGTCACATCAGTTACAGTAACCTTATCCCATACCGGATTATATGAAAGTTTCAGTTCAGAATTGTTTTTCATGCCTGCATAGGTCAGAATCTTCTTAGTTATTTTTTCGGTAAAAGTCCATTCGCCTCTGCCTTTTAAATCAATGGTTACATCCTGGTTCAGAATGATTGCGTCAGCGCCTTCAAAGGCAGGGTTTACCGCGCCTTTCAAGTCAACCGTTGCAACGGAACGGAATACCGGCATTTTGCGTTTCTGGTATTCCATCTCTTTCAGCAGTTGTTTGAGCGCATCATATTGCGGCGGCAGAAACTCCAGCGTCCGCACTTGAAAAGTGCTGCTGCCTTCGAGCGCGGAGCCGGAAGCGTTAATATTCCGCACCCATTTGATCTGCGGGTTATCAACGGCCTGGTATTTCGGCATAAGTTCAGGAACGAGACCGGCAGGAAGTTCGACTTTGAAATTTTCCTGGATGCCGCAGGTGGAAAAAACTTTCAGCGGGAACACTCGTTTTTTAAGTCCGGTGGAGCCGATTACAAAGTTCACCACGCCGAAACTTGAACCGAACCAGGGCGGCGCAACCATCGTGTTATTTTTGCCTTGAATGAGGAAGTCAGCGGCTTTAAACTTGATCACCGTCTGCAGCGGCACCGCGACATTTGACATCAGCTCAGGGGTAATTTTCAGCGAGATTATTTCTGCGCCGGAAATGGTGTTTTTCAGCCGGGCGGCGAAAAATTCGCGAATCTGTTCAGGTTTGGAATGCCCGAAAAAATCGCGATACGCGCCGTCGTTGATCCCTTTGAAATCCAGAGTGGCGGCACCTTCAAATTCGCCTTTAGCCGAGACTTTTCCGACGGTAGTGATTGTCAGCATATTTTCTTCCGCGGGGGTTATCGGAGAAGTCCTCAGCGGGTCACCTTCAGGGCGCGCCACGATATAGCTCATATCGCTTAGATATGACGGAAGCAATTCAGAAGTGGCCTCATCGGTGGAATCCATCAGAATATATTTGCCTTTTTCCAATTCAACTGCGCTGATTGCATGATTGAAATAGGTATTTGGAACTTCGACGTCCTTCTTCTGCCCGGAGTAGAAAAGTACCGGGAACGCGTCGAATCCGGCGGCGCGCAGCATCGCCACCAGCAGCGCCGCTTTGTCACGGCAGACGCCGTAGCGGTTTTCAAAAGTTATATTCACGTCATGCGGCTCATAGCCGGGAGCGACATTTTCCGGGGTGATTCCCATGTAGCGTATCTTTTTCGACACAAACTGAAAAATCGCCTCAATTTTTTCCTGCGGGGTCTTCAGGCCTTTAACAATTTCCTCTGTTGCCGTTTTCATCTCCGGCGTAATTTTGTCAAGATGTCCTTTGCTGATTTGCCAGTACCATTTTGAAATATCCGACCAGCTGGCGACAGTACTGACCAGCAGCCGCTGACAAACCGTGTAGTATGGCGGCATATTCGGTTCTTCAAAAATCCGCGGCACATTGGTCGCGACCCAGTGATAAACTATCCGGTTATCAACTTCCTTCTGAGAATAAGTGACTGTGCCTTTAACTTCATCCTTAATCATTTTCTGAGCCAGCGGACGTTCTGCCGGGGCGCTGATTTCAATGTCGTAGCGCAGCAGCGGGTTGGAGGACTGGAGAACAAAATATTCACTCCAGGTGTCTTTGATCCTGGTGCGGATGATCGTATTCCGGGTCATAATATGAACAATGTCGCCGATTTGCAGATCCGGTATTGTCACTTTAAGTATCTGACTGTTGGGATCGTAAATATTCGCTCCCATCTGCGATGAATCAACCATGGACTTGGAATTCGCCGGAATATCAATTACGACCGTCCGTCCATCCGGCTTGATAAGTTCCAGTTTCAGCACCTCGACCGTGTTATAATGCTTGTGAAAGTCCAAATCCAGCGTGTTGCTTTCCCGTTTGCCTTTTTCAGTCAGAATCTTCTCGTAAACTTCTTCGACAGTGTAACCGGTGCCGTCGGGTTTGTACCATGCCTTCTCGTAATCATGAATCAGCACGACATCCGCATCCGGATAATCTTTAACCGAGACTTTTGCGGCCGCGGCAACAGCTTGCGCACGGTCTATCAGCACAGGCAGCGCTTCGGCTGCCGTTGCAACAAGAGTTAAAAACGAGAACACTGCGATTAACGCTGAAACCAGAAAACGGTGCATGAACGACCTCCATTCAGATTGCTTTTTAATTAATAGACATAAGATAGCGGCTGGATGTTCAAATGAAAATCTATTTTATCGTAATTTTCATAAAAACAGACTGATAATAAGCTTAGCCGCATCTAATAAAATCTAATAAAATCAAATCGTTTGATCCTGTCAGCAGTTGCATATGTTAAAAAAATGTGATATAGTCATTAGATAATTGTTATCAGAATTATAGTGATAAATCGTTATCAAACAACAAATACGGACTTGAAGTAGAAAAAAATGAAATTACATTTTCTATGTGCCGCAGGCTTGTTTCTCCTTGGTGTGCTGCCTACAGCAGCCTTGCATGCCGATGTAACTATGCCTAATATTTTCAGCAGCAATATGGTATTGCAGAGAGAAAAAGATGTTCCTGTGTGGGGCTGGGCGTCACCCGGCGAAAAGGTTTCCGTAAAATTCATTGGCAGGACGCTGGAGACAACCGCCGATGCATCCGGCAAATGGCAGGCAAAATTCAACCCGATGCCGGCGGGCGGACCATTCAGGATGGAAGTAAGCGGTAACCGCAATACGCTGGCGTTTGACAATGTCCTGGTCGGAGAAGTATGGCTGTGTTCAGGCCAATCCAATATGCAATGGCCGGTAAAAAAATCGCTGAATCCGGAGATTGAAACAGCCGGTGCCAACCACCCGGAAATAAGACTTTTTTCAGTTCCCCGCCTGATGAGCAATTTTCCGCAGAGCAATATCAACGCCCAATGGCAAGTCTGCTCGCCGCAAACCGTCGGTGAATTTTCCGCAACCGCGTATTTTTTCGGACGTGAAATCAGCAGAAATCTGAACGTTCCGGTCGGCCTGATCAATGCATCCTGGAACAGCACCAGAATCTGCCCGTGGACTCCAACTACCGGCTTCCAGGCTGTTCCTTCGCTGCGAAAAATAGCCCAGATAGTGAACGATAAAATCGCAAAACACAAACCGTTCCTTAACAGCGTTAACAAAAGCGCCGCAGGCAAGTCAACCAAACCGGAGCATATTTCCGAGATACTGCCTTTTGATAATAATGAATCTCCGACAGTTCTGTATAATGCGATGATTCATCCGCTGGTACCGCTGGCTATTCGCGGAACCATCTGGTATCAGGGCGAAGCCAACCGCGGCGACGGCATGGTGTATTTCAACAGAATGCAGGCTCTGGTCAACGGCTGGCGCAGTGTTTTCAGGAATGACAATATGCCGTTCTATTTCGTGCAACTGGCGCCCAATGATTATGGGAAAAACTCGGAAGCCCTGCCTGAAATATGGGAAGCTCAAACCGCCGCGCTGTCCATTCCTAATACCGGAATGGCAGTGACCATGGATATCGGCGACATCCATGATATTCATCCCAGAAACAAGCAGGAAGTCGGCCGCAGGCTGGCGCTTCAGGCGTTGAACAAAACTTACGGAAAAAAGAATATAGTTTGCGACTCTCCGCTGTTCGATGAACTTATAATTAAGGGAAACAAAGCTGCCGTCATATTTGAAAATGCGGTTGAGCTGAAGACCCGCGACGGCAAAGTTCCTGACTGGTTTGAAATTTGCGGGGAAGATATGACATACAAAAAAGCTGACGCCTATATCGACAAAAACAAAGTTATTCTTTCCAGCCCCGGCATCGAAAAAATTTGTTCAGTCCGCTTCGCGTGGCATCAACTTGCCGAACCTAATTTAATCAATGAGGCCGGACTTCCCGCCTCAGCATTCCGCGCCGGCAGGCAGGCGGAATCCGTCCAATCTCAAGCTCAGGAAAGAATATTAAACAAAATTTGCGAAGCCAAAGGCTTCAAACCAGTATTGGAGCTTGATCCAACCAGGCCGTTGATGGCAGGCACAGTCAAAGTCGTTTACACCAGCGATAAACGCAGTGAAATAAATGGAAAAATTAACCGGATAGCATATTATCTGGAACTGATGAAACCCAACGGCGTCGTTGAATATGTTTTCGTGGCGATGGACCCGTTCACTCAGGATCTCAGTAAAATCGGCATTCCAGACTTGGACTCCCAGGCCATATTTCAACAAAAGATATCCAACATGGAGGTCATATCCAATGTTCCTGGGATCAAGAACGGAACATTCCAGGAAGGCGGGAATATCGCATTCTGGGGAACTGATTACGGTCAGAACAGCGCGGTCGATATTCCGGATTCAGCCAGTTCCATTTACAGTTACGGAGACGCCCCGACCAATAGCGGGGATTATGGTTCAATGCAAATACACAATTATAAAGAAAAACAGACATTGCTCGCCTATAATAACTGGAAATCCGGCAGTGCCTCCGACCTCGGCATCGGCAACGCGCCTTCAGTCCGGCAAAAAGACTGGACCTACATGCAAAACGCCGGTAAATATGCCGGCGGCAGACTGCTGGTACTGGTTCAGACCCGGCAACCGTAATTTATCTTTAGATTTTCAGGGTTATTGCATTTGAAAAAATAATTAAAAGCATTAGATTCTATATCTTATTATAACTGCAATATAACTTTAATTTAAGGAGTTTTTACATGGCTCAGCAGTACAACAAGGTCGAAAAAAGAGTGCGCCGCAGAGCGTATCTGGATAGATTGAAAGCAAAAGTAAGAGTCAAAATCAAAGCCGCAGCTAAAAAGAAATAAGCAGCGCACTTGTTTTTGTCAATGAAAAACGCCCGGATTTTAATGCCGGGCGTTTTGCTTTTTAAGTTTCCAGACCGCTGCTGCTTTATTTCACATTAACCGCGTCAACAGCCGCCCGGGGAGCCCGCGCTGGAATATCTGTTTTAGCAGAATCTTTCTTCGGCTCCGGCGATGCTGCGGGTACCGCAGTCTCCGGTTTATTCTCAACTGCCGCATCTTTTTTATCTTCGGACGGGATATTTTTATAATATTTCAGGAACCAGGCCCTGACTATCCGGTTGTATGTGCTGGAATAGGCCTGACTATCTTTATCTTTGCCGATTTCACCGTATCCGCCGCCAAAGTCTCTTTGCAAATTATTCCAGCCGGAAACCTCGTTTGAGCTGTCCGACCATACGCTCATATAGTCCTGGGAGCGTTCAGATTCACTGCCGGCGGCGACAATCTGATAGGCATAAATCAGGATGGCATCAGCGCCTTCCGCTTTGGCTTTCTTAATCAATGCGGCATAGATGTCCTCCTGCGAATACTTGTTGTAATCGCCGGATACGCGGCATTTGCCGATGGTGGTATAGTCAAACGGGATTTTCTCTTTGTTCTCGTAGATTTTTACATCAGTGGTCGGAGGATAATTCTTGCCTTGATATTCAACGCTCATACAGCCGGTTAAAAGCAGCAACGCCATCCCTGCGATCAAAAATCTATGCATTATCTATAATTCCCTGTTAAATGTTAATCTTCGAATAATCCTGTCAATTCAGGCGACTTAAAATTAATTCAGGGATGCTGATTTTCAAGAGCGCCATCATGGATGAATACTATTAAATGTTGTTTTCTTTCTTTTTTTTGATTTTTTTGGCCGATTTGGCCGGTTGCGTGCTTGATTTGCGGTTCCGGCTGATTATTATTATACAATTAAAAAACCGGGGAGGTTCTAAAATGAAGCTGTCTGTTTTCTGTTTAACCGCTTGTTGCATGATTTCTATGGTTTCCGCTCGTGATATTACCACGACAGAAGGGGCTACATACAAAAATGTGACTATTACCGATTCTTCGCCCGTAGGCATTACCATAATGTATGATAAGCCGGACGGCACGACCGTGATCAGAGGGGTTGACTTCAGAGACCTTCCGGAAGCCGTCAGGAAAGAATTCGGCTACACGGAAGTCAAGGCTAAGGAATTTGAAAAACATGCCAGAGAATATCAGAATATGCTCTATAAAGAAGGCTTGAAAAAAGCCGCCGCAAATGCCGCTGTAGAGGCTCGTGACGAGGAACTATCAAAGCAGATCGACCATATTCAGGCATTCCTTTTCAGCAAACGCAAATATGTCGAGTTTCACGCAATCAGGTCGCACAAGAACGGCGCCATCGGCTATGCCACGGCGGCGGACAGGACATTGCTTTACGGGGATTACGGCGATATCTTCGTGGTTGGCCTGAACGGCGATCAAGGTGTTTACTGGTCCGGTTATATTTATCCAACCGGCCAGAAAGTAACTACCACGGACGGCACATATGCCGCATATAACAGTTCACTGGCGCAGGCTACTGCTGACGCGATGCTGGCGGCAGGGCTAGGGCAGTAATCCAAATTGCCGCCAGTTAATAAAAAATTTAAACCATGGAGGTAGAATGAAACGGACTGTTTTCTATTTAGTTGCCTTTTGCGTGATTTCAACAGCTGCCGCACGCGATATTACCACACTGGACGGGGCCGCATACAAAAATATTACTATTACCAATACTTCGCCTGTCGGAATCACCATAGCTTATGATAAACCGGACGGGGCTTCAGTAATCAAAGGTCTGGATTTCAGGGATCTGCCGGAAAGCGTCCGGAAAGAATTTGGCTATACTGAAATCAGGGCTGCGGAATTTGAGAAGCATGCCATGGAATACCGGAAGATGGCCTATAAGGAGGCTTTGAAAAAAGCCGCCGCCAATGCCGCAGTGGAAGCGCGGGAAGAGGAACTTTCAAAACAGATTGACCAGATTCAGGCATTCCTTTTCAGTAAACGCAAATATGTCCGTTTTACTGCAATAAGAGCGCACAAGAACGGCGCTGTCGGTTATGCTGAAGCGGCGGACAGGACATTGCTTTACGGTGATTACGGCACTATCTTCGTGAAAGGCTTGAATGGAACTCAAGGAACCCGCTGGTCAGGCTATATTTACCCGACCGACGGGAATGCCACTACCACTGACGGCACTTATGCCGTATACAACAGTTCTCTGGCACAGGCTACCGCTGAAGCAATGCAGGCGGCAGGACAGTAATTCCATATAGGAGAGGTAATTTCAAAAGTAGTCAGAATTCAGGAGCCAGTAGTCAGAATAATTGGAAAACGAACTGGATTTGAGTTAGAATTTCATTCTGAATTC
>JBAWXM010000126.1:0-13435 GCA_037144075.1 Lentisphaerota bacterium
TGCTTGACCTTGCCGGCGGCAAGTCTGCCGGGAAAAATATTGATACTCTCAGTTTTCAGATGCAGGCCGGAGAAACCCGCTGGTTCAGAAAATCCATTTCACAATGATTTTCAGCTTATATTTCAAGAAAAATATTGCGTTGCCGGATAGCGCATATTGCATTATTGCGAGGTAAACTGTATTCTATGAAGATGTATCTAAAATCTCGATAAATAAATGGAAACAGCCCGACCTAAGTTGCGCCAGACCATAATTTCCGGCAGCCATGCACGAATACTGCGTGCCGTTGAAACCAGTTATACTCTATAAGGCTGAAAAATTTAAATTTTCAGTCTTGATTAGAGTATATTTTGCAATAAATAATAATTAGTTTTATATATTTATAAATAAAGGAAGAATTAAATGCACATTGTCGACTGGTTGATTATGATTTTGCCGCTGATGATCTGCGCGGTTATCGCTCTCTATTCACGGCGTTTTGTGCGCAGTGTGGCTGATTTTATGGCTGGCGGACGCAATGCGGGACGCTTTCTGATTTGCACGGCGCGGAGTGAACAGGGTGCAGGTGCAGTGGTTTTTGTCGCCCTCTTCCAGATGTTCGCCATTTCCGGTTTTACACTCTCATGGTGGGGGCAGCTTTCGGTTCCGGTGGCCCTGCTGATAGCAATCAGCGGCTTCGTGATTTATCGTTACCGCCAGACGCGGGCCCTGACTCTCGGTCAGTTCTTTGAAATGCGCTACAGCCGGAATTTCCGGCTGTTTGCCGGTGGACTGGCTTTTTTTGCCGGACTGATTAACTTTGGCGTCATTCCGGTTATCGGCGCACGCTTCATGACCAACTTTCTTGGTTTGCCGCATACTGTGCTGATTTTAGGCTGGCAGATTCAAACGTACCTGCTGCTGATGGCTCTATTTCTGACAATTTGCGTGATAATGACCACCTTCGGCGGACAGATCGCGGTACTGCTGACCGATTGCGCCGAAGGGATGTTCACCCAGATTTTTTATTCAGTCATCGCGATTGTACTAGTCATATTTTTCTTCAGCTGGACCGAAACACGCGCTGTTCTCCTGGATACAGCGCCGGGAAAATCACTCGTTAATCCGTTTGATTCATTCAGCCTGAAAGACTTTAATATCTGGTATGTGCTGATGGGGCTGGCTGTAGGAATATACAGCACAATGGCCTGGCAGAACAGCCATGCATTCAACGCATCAGGAGCCACGCCGCATGAAGCCCGCATGGGGATGATTCTCGGCCGCTGGCGCGGCTTTGCCGGAAGTGTGATGATCACGCTGCTGGCGGTATGCGCACTGACTTATCTGCATAGTGCCGCCGGCAGTGCCGTCGTTCAGACTGACCTCAGCAAAATCACCGATCCCAGCACGGCGGATCAGATGCGTATTCCAGTCGCGCTGTCGCACATGCTGCCGGTCGGATTGAAAGGCATGTTGCTTTCGATCTGTCTGATGGGTATTATTGCAGGCGACGGCATTCATCTGCATTCATGGTCCAGTATCTTTATTCAGGACGTGGTCGTGCCGATGCGTAAAAAGCCGTTTTCGCTGAAACAGCATCTGCTGCTGCTGCGTCTGGCCATTGTCGGAGTGGCTGTCTTTGTTTTCATCTTCGGAGCGATATTTCCGCAAACAGAGTATGTGGCGATCTGGTTTGCGGTAACGCAGGCGGTGTTCGCCGGCGGGGCCGGAGCGGCAATAATCGGCGGACTGTACTGGAGGAAGGGCACTACCGCCGGAGCCTGGGTCGGTTTTTTGACCGGTTCAGGATTATCGGTCGGCGGAATTATTACTAGAATTTATTTCCAGAAAGTCCTTGGACATGAGTTTATCCTTAACGGTATGCAAATCGGTTTCATCGCCTCGCTGGTAGCGGTTGTTGCGTATATTTTTGTTTCCCTGCTGACTTGCAGAAAACCGCATAATATGGATCAGCTGCTGCACAGAGGCGCGTATGCCGTTGAACCGGAAGGCGATGTCGATGACCTGATTCCCGCGAAAATTAACTGGTTCAACCGTCTGTGGGGAATTGATGACCAGTTCAGCCGTTCCGACCGCTGGATCACACTTGGAATTTTCTGGTGGTCGATCACCTGGTTTTTAGTGTTTGTCGCCGGCTCGATCGCTTATCTGGTGCACCCATGGTCATCCGGAGCATGGGCGGATTTCTGGTTTGTCCAGGCGATCTGCATGCCGCTGGCGATCGGGGTTGCCACTACGGTCTGGTTCACCATCGGCTGTTTCCATGATCTGCGGATATTCTTCCGCCGCCTGCATGAAGAAAGAATAGATTTGCATGATGACGGAGTGGTGGAACACACTGATGATGCTTCGGCAAAGTAAAAAGGGGTAACTCCTGACATAGCGGTATTTTTTGTTGCACTTTTTAAAGTCGTTTTTCAGTGCTCTCACTCAGTTTTTGTACATAGCCTCGTGCGTGACGAAAAGTACAAACTAAAGCGGTCAAAAGAGGGCATGTTTCAACTAATGGTTAAAGATATTTGACACTTTTTTGAGATGCCGTCATTGAGAGCCGTAGGCTCGAATCATATCAATTCTTATATGTTTCGTTCCTGCGGAACTCCAAATTTATATTATCATTACTCACCTGACTAAAGTCCGGCGCTATAATATGTATCGCTCTGCCGGAGCTTGTTTTGTCCTCCTTCAGGACAAAACTACCACCGGCTTAGCCGGGGAGAGTCAAAAATCTTCAGATACAAGTGATTTAGAACCTCCAGTGCTTATAGTAAAGCATGGTTTGCCAACAACGTTATCAACTAACGCAGGATGTTAAAATGACAGATGTACAAAGATCATCGCGCACCTGATGGGCTGCCGGTAATATGCACTTCTAGGACTGGTGCATACCACCAGTTCCACTGGTGGTTTTGATTGACTGTTTTACTTTGCTTTATTTTATCAGAGCGTTATGACATAAAAGTGTCAACTACCTTTTGAAACATGCCTAAAAGAGCAAGCAAAAAAACTTTTCCAAGCTAAAAAAGAGAAGCGATGTCAGGAGTTCAGGAAGTCGGCGGTTCTCATAATTCAATAGAATAACCTGAAAGTCGGTTAAAGCGTACACTTTAAGCTAAAAAGAACTCCAAGAGTACGATTCCTTGTTAAAGTCAGTGTTTTTCTTGCCTTTATACGTGTACGTATTGCGTTAAATATATCCACGTTAAAAAAGTAGTATGAGCAATGCCTAATCGAATAACTGGAAAAACTCACATCGGCGAACAGTGGGAAAGGTGTCCGAACGGGTACATTTACATCTATAAGTGGATTACGGACATAACGAAAAGGCCAAAAAGAGCTATACTGTCAGTCAGGCACTCAAGGGGAAAATCAAGCTGGGAACGCAGGAAATGGTTTCCAGCAAATAGTGTACGCTTTATGCGACTTTCAGGAGAATAAAATCATGCAATAGCCCGCTTGCCAGCCTGAAGCTCAATCCTTGCGTTATTATTACCCCGATAAAATATATTTTCACTTCGCAAACGTGTTTTCGCAGGGTGTTTACCTTATATTTATGGAATTATACTGGCTTTACCGTTACCGTCTGCAGCCGCTTCGCATCTTCAATGGCATAAACCGCCTTGTTCTCCGAATCGTACGCGTCCGGGTGGTATACATCGCCGGCATTGAGGAAAATCACCTTATAATTGCGTTTGACCGGCATCCCGGCATATTCGCCGCGCCGCGGTTCGATCGCAAGCTCACGGCCTGAAGCAGTCTGCCGGTTGGTAATCCGCGTTATCGCGGCTTTGCCATGGAGATAGTCCAGGCTGTTGCCATCATCCTCGTACAGTTCAAAAACGGAATCGCCTTCCGGGTAAACCAGCAGTGTCAGTTCTTTCCATGGGGACTGTCCAACATGATCCATAACCGGAGCCAGCGGAATCACCGATCCGCCTTTGACAAACAACGCGCCCCCTCGCCGTGGCGGCAGTTCATACTCAAAATCCAGCGGACCTTCGTGACGTTTGCCTGTCCAGAAATCGAACCAGACTCCGGACGGCAGATGAACATGGTTATTGAACGCGGTAACCAGAAAATTATCGCCGAAAAGGTATTCATTGGTGATATTGTCAGCGCCCGGGTCGTCGGGACAAGCCAGCGGCAGGCCGCGAATGACCGGCATCCCCGAAGCGTGGGCGGCGTATGCCATTGAATAAATATACGGCAGCAGGCGATAACGCAGCCGCGCATAAAATTTGAAAATCTCGCGCAGTTCAGCGGGTATAAACCACGGCTGCCGCCAGTAAGCCCAGTTATTGAGTTGCGACCATGACTGTAAAAATCCGAAATGGATGCTGTCCGCGGCGAAAACGCTCATATCACAACTGGTGTTGCTATGCCCGCTCAACCCGTGGTTGATCAGCGAAGTCAGCACTTTCTGGCCGCCGCCGGTATCACCGGCCCAGGTGGCGGAATATTGCTGAATCCCGACATACCCGCCGGATGAATAGATCATCGGACGCTGCCCTGTATGGTTACGATAGCCTTGCGACATTTGTTTATTCAGTAAGACCGGATAAAGATTGTGCATTTCTTCGTCGGTCATGCTGTTACCCCAGCAGCGGTCAGGATGTTCGTTAACCTGGAACGCCCCGTCCAGCTTGAAGGCCCGCACCCCGTTATCGACAAATTTCTTCAAATGCTCAAACCATGACTCTTCAGGTTTGGTATTTTTATCCATGCGCAGCGGTTCATGGCCGAAATGCGCATCCTGTTCAAAGTCGTCGGGATGCAGGGACTCCGACTCGCCGCGCGCCGGCGCAACTGCTTTCCCGGCCTGACGCTCCTCCTCGAATGATAAATCGTAATCGCAGCACAGCCAGAGACTCAATTTGAATCCCAGATGCTCGACAGCACCAGTAAAATTCTCCCGTTTCGACGCCCATGGAGCCATATAAAAACGTTCAGGATGCCATTTTTTCTCTGTGCTGAGATCATAGTATTCGCTCATCCAGCCAGGTTCAAGCCCGACCATATCGCAAGGAATGTTTTCCCGCCGGAAGTTAAGACAGTCTTCCAGCATGCCGCGGGCGTCAATCTGCTGGTTGCAGACATAATTAAGGCCGTATGCCCACAATGGCAGCAGCGCGGGGCGGCCGGCCAGCCATGTATAACGTTCGAGCAATACCGGCAGCGTCTTCCCGATCAGCAGAAAAATATCAAAATCTCCCTGACGTCCGCCGAATTGCAGGACATCAGTAGCCGTTGTGCCAATATCAAAATAGTGCCGCCATGTGGAATTGACAAACACCCCCCAGCCGCCGGTGGAGAACAGAACAGTAGCGGGAGCATAACATGCAACATTCCTGACCCAGATTACTGCCAGATGTCCCCGTTTATTGATCTGCTCGCGTGTTTCATCGCCAAGTCCGTAGAATTTTTCTTCTGTACGAATCTTGAAAGCCGCGCCGAACCCGTTTTCCTGTGAACACCATGGCGACTTCACTGTTTCTGTAAGCAGTTTGCCGTCAGCATTACTGATGGAAATACTTCCATCATGTTTATCAACCCGCAAAGTCCCTGCTGATGTCTTGATTTCAACACAGTCCGTCTGCTCCGCACAAATGGCATCAGCCTGTTGCAAAGCATTCTCGATGATACGGTAGCGCACCAATGTAGATTCAGGGAAATTGCCATTGACATCCAAGCGCAGCCGCAGAATTTCCGGGGACACTGCATCAACACGTAGAATCCGGCCGCAATCCAGTTTTACCTCAACAATAGAATTAGACATGATAATATAGTTCTCTTTTTTTAATATGGATGTTTTATAATTAGTATTGAAACAAACAAACAAATTATTTGAGGATGGTTTCACTTAATATTTTGCTGTAGGCGGAGCGCAGACAGCCAATATCAGTTCCGAGCACCAGAGAGGAAAAACCGCAGTCGATGCATGCTTGCGCGTTCATTCCGCTTTTAAGCATCATTCCGGCGATCTTGCCATGTTTCCGGGCGGCGGCCAGCACTGCAAGTTCGGCATCAATAATTCTTTTATCATCGAAGTTATTTAAACAACCTGAATTTAGAGAAAGATCCGAGTGACCGATAAATAGCATATCCACTCCATCTACCGCGGCAATCGCATCGGCATTCTTCACGCCGCTTGCATTTTCGATTTGCGCCACGCAGAGCAGACTGTTATTAGCAATGGCAAAATAATCTTTGAAATCAGTGCCGTAACCGGAGGCGCGCGAACTGCCGGTAAAGCCGCGTTTTCCCGCAGGCGGATAGCGCATGAATTCCACCAGGTTCTGTGCGTCTTGAGCAGTTTCCACCATCGGGCACATGATTCCGGCCGCGCCGAAGTCCAGCGCCTTTTTGATGTACTCAATCCGCAGATACGGAATCCTGACAACCGGCGCGGTTTCGAACCCGTTCAGTGACCGGATCATTTGCAGAACTGCCCCCTCGTCGCCCAGCCCGTGCTCCATATCCAGCACCAGATAGTCGAACCCGGCATGAGCCGCCAGTTCAACCGCGAACTCAGTGCCGGAAGCTATAAACAGTCCGCGCGTAATTTGATTTGCCGCTTTGTCTTTGATGTAATTCATAATGTGCTCAATTTTTTGATGGATTGATTTATTTTCTCTAAGCTATATTCTTTCAGAGACAGATTCAAGTCGTTTTTGTTGAGAAAGAATTTTTTGTCCCGGTCAAAATATCCCATGTAATGGCGGATCATGGTTTTCCACAGCATGTTGCGCAAGGTATAAAACCAGATCCGCGGCTTGAAAGTTTCGTCAACCGGGGAGATTGCTGAATAGGATTCCAGTAGAATTTCCATAAAATCCGGAGCATTGAAGCAGTTGACAATACCGAGATCATCCGCCGGGTCGCCGATTACCGCATCGTCCCAGTCAATTACCGCACTGATCTTCTCCGGCGTGCCGAGGATATTCCAGTAGGCGAAATCGCGGTGGAGCAATGAACCTTCTTTTATGTCAAGCCATGCTTTGCGGCGCTCGAAAATCTGCTCAATCCGCCGGATTGTTTCTGAATTTAAAATTTGATTATCCTGCAAATAGCCAAGATGTTTGTCCAGGCACTTGTTAAAGTAGGCCGCCCACGTCTGGTCACTGCCGCGGATTCGCTTTTCTTCGGACAAAACACCAATATCAATGAACCCGAATTGGGGATATTTATGCTGATGCTGCCTGGACAGAAACACTCCGGACTCACGGGCAATGCTGTGGAGGTTAAGTGTATTCTGCTGGTAAAACGTGTTCAATGACGGAGTTGCTAAAAATTCCATGATCTGATAGCGCACCGGAAATTTTTTCAAATCCACGCTGGTGGTAAAGACCTTTGGCACCGGCATTGCCGATCTGCTCAGTTCCTCCATGATTGCGCTTTCGGCGAGCATGTAACAGTCTTCCGACAAACCGTCGTCAGTGCGCAGAAAAAACTTTGTTTCGCCGTTACTGAAATAATAGGCAAAATGGTTGCCGTCCACTTTCAAGTGATTAAATTCAACCGGTTCCTTCCCGAGGAAATCGAGCACGATAGACTTGGCTGCTGAAATTGAATTTGTTGAGTATTTATCGGCAAAATAGAGCGCCTTTTTTGATTCAACACTCAGCGCATGGTCGCATTTCCAGTAAAAAATATCACTGCGCATTTAAACTCTCCAGCCTGGCGGAACGAGACTGTACTGCCGGATGTTTCAGCAGCACTTTGCATGAGACATCTTTTCCGGCAAGCACATCATCCTCCGTAAATACTGCCAGCAGGATTTCTCCAGATTCGCGTTTGCGGTCATACTGGACAAAAATGCGCCCGTCCGGAGCCTGGAACCCGTCCGGATAACTGACATCGCACCGTTCATCCAGCAATAATCCGCCCAGCCAGCTTGCACCGTCATCTTTTGATATGTATGCGGTTAAATGCGAACGCCGTTCTGTTTCCATCGGGTTGGAATACTTTACCAGCAGCGCGTTGCCGGAGTCCAGTTTGGAGAAGAAAAATCTTGCGCTGGCACTGAAAAACGGGGTTTTTGCTGGAACGCTCCATGTATTGCCTTCGTCAAACGATTCACTTTGCGTCATGCCGTGGCCGTCACGCATATACATCAGCAGACTACAGTCTTTACGCTCAAGTATCATTGGTTCATCGAACGTGCGGTCGAATAAATTGGAAACATGTCCGCGCAACTGCCAGCTTCCGCCTTGATCGGTCGAGGCGAGGATATTGCCGCCGCGCCGTTCATCGAGTTCATGAAACAGTTTGCTTTGTCCCCAGAAAGAGTGATGGTCCTGCTCTACAGACATAATACAACGAGTCCAAAGCGCAACCGGTAGAAGCCATGTGCCGTTTTTGAGTACAGTCGGTTTGTTCAATGCCGCGCCGTGCCAGAGCCTGACTGGAGTTGACCATTCAGGAATGTCATCGTCGGGATTTTCACAGATTGACTGCCATACGCCGCCGCGTCCGTCATTGAAGCCGAGGCTTTGCATGACAAAGAGAAATAATCTGCCGTCCGGAGCCGTCCACAGATTGCCGACCAGAGCGGAAATATGCACGCCGCCCGGGATAAATCCAGGATCGATGATGAAGTCCGGCCTGGAAAAGATTTTACCATCGTCATCGCTGTGTGCCAGCAGCATTACTGCGCCGTCGCCATCCTCGTTGCCGAACCAGGCAAGCCATATTCTCCCGCCGGGAGTTCGTGCCATGCCGCAACTCATCGTATAGTCATCAACTTCCGGGTAGTAGCGTAACGGAACATCTGGATTAATAGCCGGCGAAATCAATGTATATTTCAAGCTTGCTTCCAAATAGCGGTCATACAACTCCGGATCAAAAGTTCTAGCCATGATATTCTCCATATTTTATAAAGGTTGGATATGATTAATAATTAAAATCTTCAAATTCTCGCAATCCCCGTTTTGCAGGTATTTCATCATTGCTCGATGGTCATCAACTGATTTACTGATTGCGGCGGAGTTTAGAAATTTATTGCGGTATTTCCGGTCGAACATCATTGTTATCACCTGTGAGAAGACCTTTAATACCCGGTTCCCGGTAATATCCATCAGCGTTAAATGGAATTCCAGATCCAGGGCATCGGCTTTTTCCGGATTATCCAGAGACTGTTCCATCGAGTCGATTAAAGCATTCAGCCGGTCAATCAAAACCGGAGTTGCCAGTTTTATTAGAAGCGGAACTTGCGCCAGTTCAAGAAACAGCCGGGTCTCTTTCAGCTCTTCAAACCCTATTCCGGCGATCTGCAGTTGCAAACTCAAGGTTTCGCCAATATCGCCGGCGCTTGGCGCTTTGACAAAAGTTCCGCGTTTAGTGCAGCGTTCCAGAACTCCAAGCATTGTAAGGTGACTGATAATTTCGCGGATGGTTCCGCGCGAAACTTTGAATTTGGCTGCCAGTTCCGGTTCATTGGGCAGTTTATCGCCGATATTGAGTGTTGTGATATATTTTTTTACTGTCTTTAATAACATGTTATAAAAATATCCTTCATTTGTTTAACATAATATTGTATATAGTTTGACAATAGTCAAATGAACTGAAATAAATCCAGCGGAAAAAATCATTTCGGTGTTTCTTTCTGAGTATTCATTGATAGCATTGATTGCATCATTATGCACAAAAGAGTATTTTATAGAGAGTTAAAAGTCTAAAACAAAATAAGAGACTGTATTGTGATGAGTAAAGATGTAAAAATAACCAAGCCTGATCTGGCGTCGGCGCCTTCATTTCCGGTGACTCCGCTTGATGTGCGGCGTTTGAAAGACGGGATTGCAGTGCGCGTTCCCAATTGGCTCGGCGATGCAATAATGACACTGCCGGCATTGATGCAGTTGAAGAAAATTATGCCTGAGGGCTGCGGTATGTTTGTAATCTGCCCCGCCGCACTGACTGATCTATTTAATGCATTACCGATGGTAGATGCTGTTTTGCCGATAGGACTGGCGCATCGGGCATGGACGTCTGAAGAGATTAACCGAATCAGGAGATTGTGCGCCGGGGCTGGAATATTATTCAATAATTCGCTGCGCGATACCATTCATTTACGGCTTGCCGGCATTAAGCCGCTGTACGGAGCTGCTGCAAGGGGGCGCGGGTTTCTGTTAAAGAGAAGCTTTAAATTTCCGCGGCGGAAGGATTATGTGTTGAATGAACTGCATCATGCGAACAAGTATTTGTCCATGGTCAAGGCGCTTGGGGCGCCGGACTGGAATGGAGAATTGCCGGAATTCAATATTACCCCGGAGTTTGAACTGCTGCGTCCTGAACTGCAGATGTTATGCAGGCATCCGCGTCTTTTGACGATGGCGGCCGGCGCCGCATACGGCAGTTCCAAGCGCTGGGATTCAGCCAGTTTCAAGACTGTGGCAGGATGGTGGATCGGGCAGGGGGGGATTGCCGCTGTGCTGGGGTCAGCGAAAGAACGTGACATGTGCCAGGAGGCGGTTGCCGGGCTGGATCCGGACAAGTCATTCAATCTGGCCGGGAAAACTGATATGCCTGAACTTATGCATTTGCTGAACCACGCGGCTGTATGTGTAGCCAATGATAGCGGCATTATGCATCTGGCGGCGGCGCTGGGCTGTCCCGGCATCGCGATTTTCGGCCCGACCGATCACTCCGCCACTTCGCCGATTTCTGCAAGCTGGAAGATTGTATACCGGAAACAGCCGTGCGCTCCGTGCTTTAAGCGGGAATGTCCGAAAGGCAGTCCGGAATGTATGACTGCCATCACGCCGCAGATGGTTATAGCAGAACTTGAAAAGATGAATTATTAATAACCGAAAGTGGCGTTATCGCTTTCCACATAATGCACTTTTAAGGAGCGGCAGTACGGACACCGCTGCGGCTTCATCAGTTCGACTTTTTCATGTCTGCTTAATTTGGTGTCGCTGATTATTGTTTTTTCTGTATTTAATTTGGGGAAATATTTGCCGCAATCTTCGCATTGCCAGGCATAACCGATTTTCCCTTTGCATTTGGCGCATACTTCGTCGTCGGGGTCAATAATACTTCGGATTTCGCGAAGATTACATTTTGTGCACAAGACATGAAGCTGGTATGCAGGCGGATCATCTTTCGGCCTGAAAAGTCCGTCTGTCAGATAGAGCAGTCCTGTCAACCCCAGCAGAATTATGATATAGGTGAAAACTCTTTTTGGAATCCAGCGAAAAATGCCAAACTGCGCAAGCCAGTCAATTACGACAGAACCCCATGAAAAAAGGATATTGTTACTCGGCAATTTGATAATATATTTTACCATCATGGTTACTGTTTTGGTCATTTCGATGGTTGTGTGAGTTTTTTCAATTTCAGGTTCAATCCGCTGGACATTGCCGGAATCAGAGTCCTTTCCTGCATTGACTCCCTGGAACGGAGTTGCTTCTCCCCCGTTTTTTGTCGATTGATCTTTTTCCTGAACCGTACGTTGAGTAGTTGTAGTTTTGACTGGTATATGGTCAAACATACTTTCCGGTGCATTTTTCGAAGGTTCATATATGGATGGATTAATGTCGGCTGGTACTGTTGATGCAGTTTTATTTATAGCCGGTTCTGATTTTTTCGTTACTGTCGGATCATTCCCCTGTTTCTGTCCGAACAGATCTTTGGGCGGCGCATTTTCAGACTCTTTCGGAACAGGGAAAGTGCTCCTGCATCTGGTGCATTCAACACGCTGTCCGGCAAGCTCCTTATCCAGCCGGTATTTTACTCCGCAGGCTTTGCACCAGAAAACAATAGTGTCATCAGGTTTTTCGGATCTCTTTGCCAGTGATTCAGACTTGACCGGCACAACCATGTTTTTATTACATTTGGCGCATTCCGCCACCTGTCCGGCGAGTTCCCGCGGCAGACGGTACTTCTGCTGGCATATTTTGCAACGGAAGATGATATCATCGGCCGCACCATTTTTTGCTGTGGCGGAGACTATCTGGACTTTTTGAATTTTATCCAGGACGTTGAGCCCCTGGACAGGCATGGCCCGTTTTATCGTCCTGGATTTATGGGATGCATTATCCTGCGGCATCTGCGATTCTTTCGGAACCTGCATTGCAGCTCCGCATCGCAGGCATTCTGAAACCTGTCCGGCCCATTGATCTTCCAGTTCGTATTTCTGGTTGCAATTCTTGCAGCGGAATCTTATACCCATTGTAGTCTGTCCCAGTGTCAGTATTGATTTAGCTTATGTCTGTTATTAAAGCGCTGGTTAATAATGATGTTCCTGCCCCATCATAAATTGCCCGCGTATTTCGCTGTCTTGAAGCGCCCGCCTGTATATGATGAACTCATCGATTCTACCTTTGAAGAAACAACCTAAATAACCTTCCCCGCTGTTTTGCCCATTCCAGAAGCGCATTGCACCTAAAATTAATTTAGCGTTACAGTGTATGCCTTTGGCCAGGACATTGTTCGTCTGGCGTGATCCGTACAAGGCGTAACCGTTCCAGAATACATCCACTCTGTGATCGTTTATATTGCCGAGCCCAGGATTGGCGGGGCTTTTTTCCACTTTGTTCCGCAGCGTCATCATGTACCAGTGTGAAGTATCCATTTCTATGTTCGGACTCAGGCTTTTGCCATCTACACTCCAATATTTGTCGTCATAACCGACACAGGTGCGGGATACATCTATTTCGAACAGTGCCTTGTACGGCGGTATCGGCGGTTTTGCATTCGGATTCCCAGGATAAGTGGTATTATCATAGTACATATCATACTGGGCATACTGGTCGGCGTAAGATTTGCAGTACGGAGTTGACCATTTTTCGAATTTATCAAACTTCAACCAGATGATAATGGTAAAATCATCTTCTTCGCCGAAATCAATGGCGTCACTCTTGGGTATTTCCACAATAGTGGTTCCATCGAAGCGCAATGCTCTTTTGCCCTTCCACCAGCGTCCCTTCACCCAGTCTCCGTTTTTTGAAACAAAATTATTGCTTTTGATTACGCCATAGTAGTCTTTGGCATTGAATTTAATATTTTCATTGCCAGCCGCGGTATTGGTAAGAATGGAGCCTTTGCCTTCCTGGAAATTGAAGTTGATCACACAGGTTGGGTCGGAACTGCATTGTTTATTGAAACCCAGCCAGCGGACAAAACGTGCTTTCTCGCGAGACTCATTAAATGCCGGCAGAAGCATATTTATAATGATGACAACGATACATATTACGAACAGTATTTCAAGGAGAGTGTAATTATTTCTTCGAATTTGCATAACAAACAATCCTTATGACATTTCAGACCAAACCAGTTTGCTCTTATACAATGGATATAGAGTCCTAACCATTAATATAATCTTTATTGTAGTATAATTCTATATTCATAACAATAAAAGTATAATCATTTTAAACTGTGACAGCAATTCCGAATGAAATTACATCTGCATTTCAAATTGCCATATGTCAGAAAT
>JBAWXM010000127.1:0-13279 GCA_037144075.1 Lentisphaerota bacterium
ACTGGTGAATGGTAACTGGTGAATAGTAAAAAATGGAAAGCGGTTCTGCACAATGGTGTCCAGAATGAGGGAGACTGGTGTCCAAAATGTTCTTGTTGTAGTGCCGTCCGTGCCGGACGGGGATCGATATACCTCTCGCAGAGCGAGAGCGCTACACTGACGGTTCTGCACAATGGTGTCCAGAATGTCCAAAATGGGGAAGTTGTAGTGCCGTCCGTCCTGGGCGGCTGTATAACGGCAACCTTAACAGGCTGTCCAAAATGTTGTTTGAAAATTTAAAACCGTTACACTCAACGGGTCTCTAAAGTATCGGAGTGTTTATGAAAATTGGAACGTGTTATGCTCAATGACTCTCCAAAGTCTCAGGGCGCTGGACAAGCGCCGATGGTTTGTGTTCAGACAGTGTCCAGACTGTCCAGACTGTCCAGACTGTCCAGACTGTCCAAAATGACAAAATTGTCATTTGTTAACGAGAAACTTAACTGGACATCGTACATGCGGGCAAAGCAGTCCAGCAAGCGTAATGTCCCAAATGGGGGGGGGCGGAGGTGTCCAAAATGGGGATTGAAAATGGAAAACACAAAACGTTACGTTCAACCACTATCTAAAGAGCCTTGGAATGACTGTCAAAAATGATAATGAAGTTTTCTTTGTGCCTTTGTGTCTTCGTGCGAGAATGGTTTTAAAATGATTCTGGACAAGGCTGTCCAAAATGTAACTGGTGAATGGTGAATAGCAGAAACAAATGAAAACGGCTCTGCACACTGATGTCCAGAACGTCCAAAATGCTTTAGATACGGGAAAAGGTTTTGGAACCGGATTTAAATACTTTAGACTTTTAGAACTGTTCATAGTGTCTGTCCGGAATGTCCAAAATGTTTTGTTGAAAAAACGAATAATTGGGCTAGATTAAAGGCGGGTTCGAAATTTTTCTATTGGAATAAGGCTTGAGAGAATAATCTCTCACGCCCGGTTTTTGTCAATTTTCTAAAGAACAAGAGGTTTTATGGAAACGAAAAATTTTGACCTGTGTGTGATCGGGGCCGGCCCCGGCGGCTATGTCGCCGCAATTCGTGCCGGACAACTCGGACTGAACGTCGCCTTGATTGAAAAAGAATATTTCGGCGGCACCTGTCTGAATACCGGATGCATTCCCACCAAAACACTGATTGCCGGAGCGGAAGTTCTGCACAAGGCGCGTCACGCGGCGGATTTCGGCGTCAGCATCACTGGTAAAATTGCTCCCGACTGGGCGAAAATGCTTGACCGCAAGAACAATGTGATTGAAACCCTGCGCGGCGGCATCGGCTCCCTGCTGAAAGCGGCGGGCGTCACCACCATTAACGGCTCGGCTTCCTTTCTCGACCGCAAGACGGTTGTAATCAACGGCGGCAGGGACACCGGAACCAAAGTTTCCGCGAAGAACTTTATTATCGCCACCGGTTCCGAATCGCTCGTGCCGGGATTCATTCCGCGCGGCGAAAGGGTGCTGACCTCCACCGAACTGCTTTCGATTAAAGAGATTCCGAAAACCATGCTGGTGCTCGGGGGCGGCGTGATCGGCTGCGAATTCGCCTGCCTGTTCGCCGAACTCGGCACGCAGGTAACGGTGGTGGAAATGCTGCCGTCGATTCTGCCGAATCTGGATAAAGAAATTTCGCGCACCCAGACTCAATATATGAAAAAAGCCGGCATCACGATCCTGACCGGCACTCCGATGCAGGATATCAAGACTGACAAGAAAGGCGTCAGCGGCCAGGTCGGCGGCGAAACGCTGAAAGCCGACTATCTGCTCGTCTCGATCGGCCGCAAACCGGTCACCAGCGGCTTGAATATTGCCGCCGCCGGCGTCAAAACCGATGAACGCGGCTGGATTCCGGTTGACTCCAAATGCCGGACCAATGTCGCGGGGATTTACGCCATCGGCGATATTGCCGGACGTATCTGGCTGGCGCATCTGGCCAGCGCCATGGGCATCTGCGCCGTTGACAACATCTGCGGACACCGCAACGAGTTCAGCTATGATCTGGTTCCCGGCTGTATTTTCACCAGTCCGGAAATCGGCACCGTCGGCCTGACCGAAGAGCAGTGCAAGGAAAAAGGCCTGGAAATCGCCGTCGGCAAATTCCCGTTCGCCGCCCTCGGCAAAGCCATGGCAATCAATGAGACCGAAGGATTCTGCAAGATCATTGCCGATGCCGTCACCGACCAGGTGCTTGGTGTGCATATCATCGGCCCCCACGCCACTGACCTGATCGCGGAAGCCGTTCCGGCAATGAGCCTGGAGATCACCGCCAAAGAACTCGGCAAGGCCATCCATGCCCATCCGACGCTTGGCGAAGCGATGATGGAAGCCGCTCACGCTGTTCACGGCGAAAGCGCGCACATTCCAGTCCGCCGCAAAAAAGGCTGAAATTTTTAGAGAAGCCAGAATTCAGAAGTCAGGAGCCAGAATAAAAGCATAGAATTATGCCGGCTCCTGTACTTTTTTCTGTACCCTGTACTTCTGACTATCAATTACGCTTCTCTGGTGCTGCTTTCTGTATTATTCTGACTGACTTCTGTCTTCTGTCTTCTCCACTTCCTTCGTTTGTTATTTTCATAAAACAGGTTATTTTTTGAAGATGATGGAGAATTTTTCACTTTTTTTAGTTTTTATTCTAATATTGTTTGAACCGCCGTGTCATTAGTGTTGATAATCAGAGCGGAAGGATTGGAAATGTCGCCTGAAGAAGCGTTAACACAACTGATGGAAGAAAATGAATCAGCGCTGCTGGGGTTCGCCGGGCGTATGCTCCGGGACGCCTCCACGGCGCAGGATGCGGTGCAAATGGCATTTATCAAATACAATCGTCAATCATATACCGGCGGCGAAATCCGCAACCCCCGCGCCTGGCTGTTCAAAACCGTCCGCAATGACTGTCTGAACCTGCTGCGGGCAAAGAAAGTCAAGGCGGAAATAACGATTGATGGAGACGTAAATTTCGCGTCCGGACATCACGATTCGCCGGACCACGGCATTATGAACCACGAAAAAAATCAACTGCTGATTGCCGCGATTAACGGCCTGAAACCGCGGGCAAAGGAAATTCTGGCGTTGAAACTGGAACACGGCAAAAGTTACCGCGAGATCGCCGAAATTATGGAGTTGAGCGTCGGCAATGTCGGATTTATCCTGCACAGCGCCGTCAATGAGTTGAAGAATCACATCACGAAGGAGCTCTCAATATGAAATGCAGCAAAACATCCCGTCTGATGACCGACATGCTGGCCGGAGAGCTTTCTGCAATTCAGGCCGGGCAGTTGGAAGAGCATCTGGCCGCCTGCGAAAACTGCCGCAGGGAATTTGACGAATTGCGGGCTATCTGGAATCTCGCCGGCGACGCTTTGCGGCAGAAGCCTCAGAATATGAAGCTCTCTGACGCTCACCGCAAAGAAATTTTCGAAGCCGCCGCCGAACTGCCGACCCTGAAACTTGCCAAAAAGATGCCGTTAAAATTCAGGTGGATGGAATTAGCCGCCGCCGTTATAATCGGACTTTTTATGCTTAGCACACTTCTTCTTCCCGCGCTGAACAGCGCCAGAGGGAAAGCTCAGAGAATCTCCAAAGCAGGTGAAATGAATCAAATCGGACTTGGTTTGAAGCAGGAAGCCACTGACTACACTGACAGATTTCCGGATAAGGAGCAGAGAAATAACAAAGACAGGATAATTTCCACTACAAGTAATTTAAAGAATTTAGGGCTTGGCTCAGAAGGTGGAGCATTACCCGCCGCCAGTTCTGCGCCGGCTGAATCAGAAACTTTCGCTCCTGCCGCCGCAACAGACTCGTCAGCAGCAGTATTTGGCGAATCAAAAGCGGATAAAGATGCAGACCATGGCGTTGTCGGCTATGAGAAAAAAGCTGGCGCAGAGTTCCGCGGCAAAGGTGGCGCGGATGGCGATAATCGAAAAGATATTTCAGAAGGATACTTGAGTAAGAGACTTGCAGAGCCCGGCGGCAGTCCGGCATTGCAAACGCTTGAAGAAAAACCGGTGATGCGGGATGAAAAAGCTATAACGGCAGCGGCGCCAACGCCGCCGCTTCCGCAGTCGCTGCCGGTAAAATCTGAACTTGTTGCAGCCAAAAGAGCTTTAACGAAAAGCAAAGACAATCTGCCTGACAGGCCTGCCGCTCCGGCAGCTAAACCGATGGGTTATGTTTCTACCGAAGCGGCGATGGATAAAATGGACAGAGCGAAGTCAAAACAGGTTTCATCATCGCAAGTCTTATATCTAAAATCAACGGCAGAGCCGAAAGGTGAAGATGCAGCATTGGCGCAATCCTCACTGGCGGCCGCGAATGGCATCCAGGAGTCCGAACGTCAGCAGAAGGAGCAGCTGCCTGCCGGCGAATCATTTGCAGTCAACCTTAAGCTCTGGAATCTAACCACGGTTGACGATGTCCGTGATTTTCTGAAAAGCCGCGGTTGCCCGGTTCCGGTAAAAATAGCTATAGATACTAAAGCCAACACTATCAGAGTTTATGCGGCGGACAGTATAATGGCACGGATAAAAAGCCTTATCGAAACCCTTAACAACGAAGAGAAAAAGCTGAAGGACTTTAAAGACGGACTGCCGTTTATCAAAACTGAATCGAAGCCGTTTTCCACGTTCTCAATAGACACCGATACGGCTTCATATCTGGCGGCGAAAAAGAACATCAATCGCGGCATACGTCCCGATCCGACAAAAATCCGGGCGGAGGATTTCATCAATTACTTTGATTATCATTACCGCTCGCCGGAAAATGGCGTTTTCGCGGTTAACATGGAAAGCTCTCCCGCGCCGTTCCGTCCGCAGAATACGCTGCTGCGCATCGGCGTTCAGGGCAAACGCCTGGGACCGAATATTAATTCGGCGTCTGTATACACGGTATTGCTGGATACCAGCGGCTCCATGGCGTACGGCGAAAGAATGGACCTGGCAATTAACGCATTGAAGCTGCTGTCCGCTAAAATGACGCCTTACGACCGGTTGTCGCTTGTGATCTGCGGCGGTGCGGCCAATGCGCTGATCAATAACCAGATGAAAAATAAGAATACGCTGGACACGGCAGTCAAAGCCATCGCCGCCGGAGGCGTGAGCGATTTTTATAACGGACTGCAGAAAGCATATCAATTGGCTGCCGCCAATTATCGCGCCGGAGCATGGAACCGGGTTGTCATTATTACCGACGGCATCGTTAAACTCGAACCGGATGCGCGCGCTGAAGTCATCAAAAACATTGAGAGAAACCGCATTAATGGCATTTCCAATATTGTAATCGGGCTTGGCGGCGACGGCGACGACAAACTGCTGGAGGAGATCGCCTCCACCGGCGACGGCAGCTACGTCTTTGTGGATTCTGAAAATGACGTGAAGGAGTTGTTCTCCGCCAGCTTTGAAGCCCGTTTTCGCGAGATCGCCCGCGATGTTAAAATTCAGGTCGAATTCAATCCGGAAAATGTCGCCGAATACCGTCAGATCGGTTATGAGAACCGTCAGCTGAGCAAAGCTGACTTCCGTAATGACAGCGTTGACGCCGGCGAAGTCGGCTCCGGCCAGTCGGTAACCGCCTTATATGAACTGCGCCTGAAGCCGGGCGTTAAACCGGACGCTACCATCGCGACCACCCGTATCCGTTACAAAAACGCCGAAGATATGCGGGTTGAAGAAAAGTCATTTGTGATTGACGCCGGCAGCATCGGCAGGAATTTTGAAGCGGCAACTCCGGGATTCAAACTGGCGTCATTTGCCGCCGAGTTTGCCGAAGGGCTGGAGTATCCTGAAACTCAGAATATCGCCACCCCGTCAGGCATCGCCGTCAAGCTGCGGCAGGTTTACATCAGCAATTACGCCAAAGATGAGAAAGTCAGGGAATTGCTGGACTTGATTTCACGCGTAAGATAATCAGGCGGGTTCTGCCCGCAATCCAGAATTCAGTAGTCAGAATAAATCTTGAAAACTATGAAGAATTAAGCAGAAAAGCAGGAGATGAGAGAGGATTAAAAAAATTAGCGAAGTAATTTCAGGATTTGATAGTTTTCATTCTATTCTGAATTTAAGTTTTACATTCTGACTCCTGATTTCTGACTTCTTGATTTTCAAAACATATAATATACTGGAGGTAGTTATGAAAAAGCTGTTTTTATGTTTGTCCGTTCTGTCCATTCTGTCAATGCCGCTGATGGCAAAAGTGATGGTTATAAAACCCGATGCTCCGGCCGCCGGGGAACTTTCCTTGACCGGCGGCATCAACGATGAAAATGCCGGGTTTACGCTGTCATTTAAAATCATTGCAGACGGCAAAGCGGAAATCCCGGTCATTTCCGGCGATGTCTGCGGAACTGGAGCGCCGGAGGTGTCCTGCAAAGGCTCGTTCTGGAAGTTCTGGAAATCTTCGCCGGAAGGCCGGATTGAAACAAAAAATTCCGGATATTACCTTTACTGTCCCGAGGCCGGTGAATATGAAGTAAAAATGACTTTTGCAGCGAAAATCGTCAAAGACGGCGTCAGCCGTACCTGTTCATTCTATCTGCTGCCGGCGGTAACCCGCAACATCCGGTTGACGCTGTCCGGGCAGAATACTGACGCCAAAGTGACGGATGCTCCAGGTTTCCCGTCTGAAGTCAAAACTGAAAACGGCATCACGATTTATAACGGCATTCTACAGCCGGCCGGCAGTTGCACTGTCAACTGGAAAAAGATCATCAGCGGCACGGAAGTGCTTTCCGCCGGAGTGGAGGCGAATATTGTCGGCGCGGTGCAGACCGGAGCCGTCAAATTCAATTCCCGGTTTGAATATAAAGTCTTTCAAGGCAGGCTTTCCAGTCTTCAGTTATTTGTTCCGAAAGATGTGAATGTGCTGGAAATCACCGGTCAGGATATCCGGGAATGGCGGACGGAACCGGCAAAGGACGGCAGCATCGTCAAGGTGGAGTTGCTGAAAGAGCAGGAAAAGACTTACACGCTGCTGGTGCAGGCGGAGAAGATTCTGACCGGATTCCCGTGCCAGTTTAATTTCCAGCCGATTGTGCCGAAGAATGTGATGCGGTTTGGCGGCATGATGCGCCTGGGCGCCGGACGCGGCGTAAAGCTGATTGTCCAGAACACCCCCGGACTGGTGCAGGTGGACAGCGCGACAATCATGCCGCAGCTGCCGGCTTATGCATTCCTGTTGAACAATCCATATACCTATACTTTCTCGACGCCGGATTTAAGTCTGACGGCGCTGGCCGACAACATCACGCCTTATTACACCGGCGAAGTCAACTGTTCAACCGTCTGCGGCGACCGCACTGTCAGCGTCCGTCTGGACTGCGTGATTGACGTGCGCGACGCCCCGGTCAAAGATATCCGCATGGAATATCTGCCGGAATACACTTTCAGCAAGGTTTCCGGCGACAATATCCGCCCGCAGGACTATGATTTGATTTCAGACGGCGCGCGCCGGATCGTTAAAATACCATTCATGTCCGAAATGACCGGACGGGTATCGTTCAGCGTTTTCTTTGAGAAAGAGCTTAAAGACGAAAAAAACTTTTCGCTTCCCGCATTTAAAATTGAAGGCATAAAATCTGTGCGCGGCTATCTGGCGCTGGCGGCGGAGCGCGGCCTGAAACTGACGCCTGAACAGTTGAACAAACTCACTCCGGTTTATGCTGGTTCAGTGCCGGTGAGAGTTGCCGGAATGCAGTATGCCTATCTGTTCCGCGACCAGGACTGGAGCGGCAAGGTATTGATTGAACAGCTTAAGGGCAACATTGCGGCGGAATCTTTTCATCTTATTTCCGTCGGGGACGGCACCGCCTACGGCAGTACGGTATTATCGCTGAATATTACCGGTTCGCCGGTGGATAAACTGGTTTTCAAGGCCGATGACGCGCTCAACAATCTGGATTTCAAAGGGCATGGCATCATCAGCCGCCGCAAACTGGGCCCGGCAGCTCAAAAGGGATTCAGTCTGTGGGAAGTGCGTCTGCAGAAAAAAATTCTCGGCAGTTTCACCCTGCTGGCTTCGTATGAAATATCCCTGAAGGGCGGTGAAACCATCCGCCTGGGCGGGCTGTCATGTGACGATGCCGACTCTTCCGGCTCTTTTATCGCCCTGACCGGCGGCAAAACCTTCCGCATCCATAACGGGACCGCCGCGCCGGGAGTACAGGAAATCGAACAGGCCGAGCTGCCGGAGGAATATCTGAACATGATCACCAATCCGGTGCTGAAAGTCTTTCGCGGCTCAGCCAGAGAGCAGTGGCAGGAAGTGAAAATCGAGCGCTACGACAAATGCGGAACTCCGCAACTTATCGTGGAGCGCGCCGAGCTGAATACCCGCATCGACAGCAACGGCGGATGCGTTACCGAAGCCGAATACCGCATTAAAAATTCAGCGGAACAGTTCTTCGCGCTGCGGCTGCCTCCAGGCAGCGCCCTGTGGTCGGTCAGCGTCGAAGGCAAACGCAAACGGCTTTCCGATGAGAAAGGCGAACTGCTGATCCCGCTGCCGCGGCATCAGAACATCAATACGCCGGTGGCGGTCTCCATAACTTACGCCACGAAACAGGAACCGGTCAGGAGCTTTGCGCAGATGGCGTTCGCCGCTCCCGAAACTACCGCTAAAATGCTGCATTCCAGGTGGTCATTCAGCCTGCCGGAAAATTGTTCGGTGGTATCTTCAACTCCGGACCAGATCGGCCGCAAAGACTTCGCGCGCCCCGGCATTGCCGGTGTTACCGAACGCGCTCTGGCATATTTGAAAGCCTGGCTGGAAAACGGCATAATTATTGCCTGGCTGGTGTTTACGCTGGCCGGCCTGCTGGTACTCTGGAGCAGGACCGGAGAAAGGAAATTGATCATCACCCCGCTGCTGGGTCTGATTTTTATGCTCGGTTCGGGCTTGTACATGCTTGCCAGGCTGTGCCAGGCCGGGTTCAATTTTAACCGCTCATTTATCGTCAATCAGATGGAATTCACCAAAGTGATGAACCTGACGGCAACCCCTTTTACGGTTGATCTCGGCATTCTAAACATGGAGTCATTTTCGCCGTGGGCGCTGCTGGTTACGGCCGCCGCAGTCGTATTTATAACAATTCTGGTCTATGCGGGCATTAAAATAAACCGCAAGTTTACTTCCGGACTGCTGTTCGGCGCTGCGCTGGCGCTGCTGATGCTGGCGGCGTCTCAATGGATGAAAGTCAATATTGTGGCCGGGTTTGCATTGGCGGCGCTGGTTCCGCTGCTGCTGACTTGCGGTCTCTGGACAGTGGCGTGGAGAAATCTCTGCGCTTTGCTGCTTATCGCTTTTGTCTGCTGCGGTTTTTCCGCGCAGGCGGATAATATTGTGATCGATTCATTCGCCTGCCGGACGAAGATCGGAGATAAGGCGGCAATCTCTTCCGCGACCTTTAAAATCACAGCCGTCAATCCCGGCGAAATCGAAATCCTGCGCAGTCCGGCGGCGGCCACCGCCTTTGACATTTCCTCCTCCGACTGCAAAATTGTGCGCGACGGCAACCGCTATCTGCTGAAAGTCAGCGGCAGCGGCAGTTACGCGTTCTCCGTGGATTTCCTCTCAGTTATCAAGCGCGACGAACGGCAGATAACTTTCCAGATTCCTGTGCCGCAATGCCTCAGCAACACTATTACGGTTCAGGCGCTGGCCGGTTCAGAGATAAAATCCGCGAATGCGGTGTTCTTCAGACAGGATAAAAACGGCGCCGCGGCGGGCTTTGTGCCCGGCGATGACGCAGTCTTTGAGGTCGCGCGGACGCAGGCGGAAAATGTTGCCGAACCCGCGAAATTCTTTGCCGGAATCACCACCCATATCGCGGTCGGCCGCGGTTCCGTCGAGATCAAGGATGTCATTGAATTGAATATTCCGCAAGGCAGCATTTCGTCGCTGACGATAACAGTTCCCAAAGAATACCGGGTGACGAACGTGGATGCCGCCGGCCTGGAGTCGTGGCAGTTCCAGCGCGATACCGGCATCATGAAAGTACTGTTCAACAGGCCGTTGTCCGGCGACGCGGCCATCACTATGGTTTCGCAGTTGACTGACGGCAAGCTCCCGCGCGATTGCGCTCTTGGCGTGATTAAAGTTGAAAACGCGTCGCGGCAATACGGCACGACGGGCATTTTTGTTGATCCCGGCGTGAAAATTGAGATTTCCGGTATCAAGGACTTTGCCGCGATCAACAACAGTTATTTTAAAATCGCGACACTCGGCGAATATGAGCTGAAGAACGCCTACCGCTACGCGGGAACTGACGCGACCATGTCGGTGAAAGTCTCCGAAGTGAAGCCGGAACTCCGCGTGGAGGAGGAATCCAGAGTCAATTTTGACGACGAGCGCATCACGCTGTCCTCCAAACTGGATTTGGATGTGGTCAAGGGCGGCATCTTCGCGGCCAGCCTGGAGCTCCCGGCCGGCTACGAGATCATGAAAATCACCGGCGGCGACGTGCAGCACTGGGATGAAATGAAGGCCGGCGCGATCAATACTGCAGTGATTAATTTCAATAAGCGGATTTCAGGCAAAACCGCGCTGTTTGTAGAACTTGCCAGAATGTCCGGCTATGAAAACAAAAAAATCGAAATTCCTTCCGTGAAGATTGCCGGCGCAGGAAAACTGACCGGAGCGCTGACGGTGGCGCTGGAAAAAGGAGCTTCGCTGAATGTGATTCAGCGCGATGGCGTTATTGCCGACAACGAAGGTTTCACCGGAACGCCCGGCAATTCCAGCCGGTTTAAGATTTTGCGCCCGGCATGGACGCTGATTGTCGGACTGGAACAGACCCCGACCTGGATTCAGTTGAAAACCCTGGAAGTTGTCCGGGTGAAGGACGCCGCCGCCGAATGCGATTTCACGCTGCTCTATGCGATTGAAAATGCCGGAGTAAAAAGCTTCCTGGTGCAACTCCCGGACAACAGCGAATCGCCGGAATTTACCGGACGGTTCATCGCCTCCGCCGGCAAGGTCAAAGATAATCTCTGGAAAGTGGAGCTGAACCGCAAGGTCGAGCACAGCTACCGGCTCAATGTCAAATGCCGCCTGATCCAGGCCGATCCGGCTAAATTGCAGATACTGCCGTTAAAGTCGCCCGACAGCGGCATCCAGACCGGCTATGTCGCGGTATTCGCCGAAGATTCATTGCAACTGCGGCCGGGAACGGCCGCCGGCGATGCGTCAGTGTTCAATCCCCGCAGTATTCCGCCGGAATTCGGCGTCAGCGGGCTTTCCGGAGCGGCGCTGTGCTTCCGCTCTGTCGGCAAGGATTGCAACATGAATGTGGAGATTTCCAGACACAAAACCGCGGAAGTGCTGAAAGCCGCCGTGGAAAGCGTTTCCATCAAATCGCTGCTGTCGCCTGCCGGGCAGATGATCTGCGAGGTTTCGGCAGTCATCAATAACGACAGCCGGACGTTCCTTCCGGTCAAACTGCCGGAAACCGGCGTATTGTGGGCGGCGTTTGTGGATTCAGCGCCGGTGGATGCGGTGGCGGGCAAAGATTCGATCATGATCCCGCTGCGCCAGGGAAATTCCGGCGCTTCCAGACAGACCGTGAACTTCATCTATTCATGCGTGCCCGGCAAAAAATGGTCGCAGGACTTGCAGTCTTATGCCGGGCCGCAGTTCGATATTCCGCTGCGCAATGTGACCTGGGACCTGTTTCTGCCGGAAAACAGCAGTTATTCAAGGTTCGGCGGCACTCTCGCCTGGAAGGATGAATTCATTTCCTCTTTCAACCCAGAATCGCTGCAGAAATACGATGCGGAAAGCAACCAGCGGATAAAGTCGGAAAAAGGCCGCGCGCAGGAATTGCTCTCTCTGGGCAGCCAGTATTACAATTCGGGCAATAAAGACAAAGCGATTCAGGCGTTCCAGAGCGCCATAGATATTTCCGGCGACAAAGCGCTGCGCAGCGACATCCAGGGACAACTAATGCAGAACACTCGCGGCGAAAATGTCAAAAATATTTCCAGACGCCGCGACGCGGTGGCGCAAAACCGCTACGCAGCCGAACCGCAGGCAAAATCGTCGTCTGAAAACGGCGAACCCGCCGGCGACGAACTAAAATCATTGCAGGATATTTCCGACCGCATATTCCTGCAGCAGCAGGCCGCCGCCGCTTTGCCGCAGGTAATCCGCGCGGACATTCCGTGGCAGGGCAAAAAAGTGACTTTTGAGCGCGCCCTGGAAATCCAGAACAACGCCCCGCTGGAAGTCAACTTCAACGCCGAGGAAAAGCTGAAAGCGTCCAGCTTCGCCGGCTATTTCGGTTTCATCCTGATGCTGGTAGCCTTTTCCACCATTTTTATGCTGCTGATCCCCGCCCGCAGATAATTAGAAAAATCAGGCAGAGAATGAAAGCGGAAATATAAAGACATGTTTTTTGTGAAATATCCCGAGTTGATTTTGGGGTTGCCGGAGAGGAGCAAAGCCGGCAGCGGCCCCGGTGCGCCAGTAGAAAGCGCCAGTTATTTTTGAACGACTTCTAAAAGGAAGATTATGAATAAAGAACCTTCACAAATCGTATATGGACTGGTTGACGGCATGGCTGTGCTTCAGGAAATGGCCATGAGTCCGGAACCGGTTTCCGGCCTGGCGGTAGCCAGAAAACTAAACCTCAGCCCGATCCGGGTCAACCGGCTGTTAAAAACGCTGGCATTCCTGGGACTGGCTTACCGGACATCCTCCCGGCGTTATGCCGTCGGATCCGGCATGCACGTCATTGCGGCGCAAAGCATGGCGGCGTCCGGACTGCTGAGCAGATCGTTCATCCATCTTGACCGGCTGGCCAGGCACGGCTATCTGGTCGCGCTGGGGGTGCTGTGGAAAGATAAAGTATGCTACCTCTATTATAATTCCGGCGGAATGCCGGTTGAAAACGGCCTCGGCGGAATGTCGCTTTATTCCGCGCTGGAATCCAGCATCGGCATGTCGCTGCTGGCAGAACTGCCTGAAGATGATGTCAGGGCTTTGTTCCATGAACAGGCGGATGATGAGCTTTTTTGCAAACTGGACGAGATCAGAAAGAAGAAACTGGCTCTGGTAAAGCATAAGAATCATCTGAGCATGGCGGTAAATATCGGCAGTCCGGCGTATGCCGCCATTGCCATTTCCGGCTTCAAAACCTCCAAAGGCCTGGATAAGTTCGCCAAGCTCCTGCGCGAAGCCGCCAAAGCCATAGAGAAACCCGGATGATATACTCTGCACGGCTGAAAATTCAACTATAGATTGCGAAGATTTTGAGAATTG
>JBAWXM010000128.1:0-13156 GCA_037144075.1 Lentisphaerota bacterium
CGGCAGGAGCGGCAGGAGCGGCAGGAGCGGCGGCAGGACGCGCGGCGGGAGCAGCGCCGGCTTTTTTGTCATCCCCTTCAGCGGAAAGCCGCAAAAATATATTTATGCCGACGCCTTCCGGATCAAGCTGCTTGCTCTGCTCACGCAGATACTTTACCGCCGTTGGAATCGTGACGTCTTCAAAGTCAATCCGCGGAATTTTTATGCTTTTCAGCTTCTGCTGAATTTTATTTTCCGGCATATCCTTGGAGACGGGTTTGTCCAGCATATCCTTGCTCTCCATGGTATCTTCGGCGGATATCGGAGTCGCCCATTTCCATTCTATTTCGGCAGTGGCTTCATGAAACATGTTAAAATTTCTTGCCGCGCCGACTTTCTCAATTTGAATATTGGTAGCGCGCAATCCTTGAATTGCCTCGTCCTGATAAGGATCTGTCAACAAAACCTGTTCATATTTGTTTTTTGCGCCGGCGTAATCTTTCACATCATAAAGCGTTTTCGCCTGCTTCAGCAGCACCACTGTGCTGTATTCCTGTTCGTCCTTGCCCGGGACAACAATACTTTCACTGCTCTGATTTCTGCGTTCAGTAGTTTTCTGCATGCGTTCGAAACTGGCAATCCTTTCGTCCATTTTCTTTTTGCACGGGGGATAAATCTCAATAGCTTTCCTGCATAGCTCAATCGCCTCCTTGTACTCTTTCGCATGTCCAAGTTTATCCGCTTCCAATGAAATATCCATGGACCAGTAGAAGTAGGCTTTGGAAATTTGCTCTTTGCACCGGTCTATGCGCTTTTTAAAAAAACTATTATTCTCGTCGCTGATTTGTTTCATCAATTTAATCGCTTCGAGATATTTATCCACAGCCTCCTTGTACTGGTTCTTGACAAAAGCATCATTAGCCTCGGTCGTGGCTTTATCAGCCCTTGCTTCTATCTCCTGTTCGGAAATGACTCTCTTCCCGATAGAGTCCTTAATACTCCTGGTCACTTGTTCAGGGTCAGCAGCAGCGGCCTGAAATAACACCAGAAGCGATGCCGCCGGCATGGCAACACTCATAATTTTTCTTAAAAATAAAGTCATTACACCCTCCAGGCGAATATAAAATTAATTTATCTATAAAATTCAGGAATTGACCGTTGCTTGTTTCTTCTCACTGGAATACCGTCGTTATTCATCAGCCGGGTAGTAACAAAGATTATCAAATTTGTCTTCCGCGTTTCAGCCAGCTGGCTGGAAAATAACCGTCCGACAAGCGGAACATCGCCAAGTACAGGCCATTTGTCATCACGATATACGCTTGTGTTGTCAATCATACCCCCCAGGACTATCGTTTCACCGTCATACACTTTAATATTCGTGGTCAAATCGCGCTTGCCGATTTCAGGCATCCAAACCAGATAGTTGTTGGAAAATATAGGGATCGCGTTGCCGTTAGCATCAAGTGTTCCACTCGTAACCGTGACAACCTCGGAAGGATACTGATCTATAAATGTCAGCACCGAAGGCTGCAGATAAAGAGTAATCGTATAATTATCCGGATTCACAACCGGCCGGATCGTAAACGAAACGCCAATATCAGTGGCTTCGCCGAAAGTCGGGATCGGAGCTGTAATGCTGACAGTCGCGCCGGAAGTTGTTACAGCCGGGGCGGTCCATGATTGAGGATAATAATTCTGCGTAACCATTTTGATTGTAGCTTCGCTGCCGCTGGTTGTCAGCAGACGCGGCGTGGACAGAGTTTCCGCTCTGGAATTCTGGCTGATAGCATTGACCGTCAAAGAAACATCCCACTCAGAATCGCCGGGAAGAAGTTTCAGATTATTGACAACTTTGTAACTTTTATCAGTAGTGCTGGTGGAATTAGCGCTCGACGGGGAATAATGCCTGAGCGGATTCGGATTGCCATTTTGATTGATATACCATGACGGGTGATCCTTAGCAGGCGTGGATGTGCTGTATGGAGCGGAATAAGTCCAGTCAAACCCCAGTTCCTCCACATCTTTCTGGGTGATTTCAACCAGTTTGGCTTCCACCATCACCAGCGGCGTTTTGATCAAGTCCAACTGGCGGATAAGGTTATCCATATTGCGTAAATTTTCAAGCGTATTCTTAACAATCAGCCTTCCGGCGCGGCGGTCATAGGCAATGGATGAGCCTTCGCCAAATTTTATGCCGCGGTCGCCGAAGTATTTTATCAGGGCGTCGGAAGTAAGCGAGGGGGCGGGCTTGTCTTTGCTGGCGTCATCGGTACCGGCGGCAAATTTTGTCATATCTGTTTTATCAGTCAGACTAAGTCCCTTTTTGGCGTCCTTGGCGTTAGGATCCTCTTTGATTCCGGTGATATCAGAGATCAAATCGCCGCGAATCGGAAAATATTCCGTCTGCATTTCATCAACATTTGACCCGATCACGATCGCGCCTTCATCAATTTTATATTTCAGCCCGACACCCTGAGTGAGATAGCGCAATACTTCGCTCATTGGAATCTTCGCGAAACTCATCGTAATTTTCGGCAGCGCCGCCGCGGTGTCTTTAGTAAATCCGGAAACAATACTGATGCCTTCCTTGTCAGGATCATAACGTTTGCTGCTCCGGTTAAGATATCTGATTACCGAAAAGATGTCAGCGTCATCAAATTCAACGCTGGGGAATATGATATTCTCCATCTTTTCATAAATACCGGCGCTGGAATTGCTCTTGACGCTTGCACCTTTCTTGACTTCACGCTCAAATTGTGTCGGCAATACCGATTCATTCCACTGCCAGGTATTGTATGCAATCATTTCTTCAACATCCGCATGGCGACGCTTTTCGGCATATTCGTAAAGCTGGTCATAAGTTTTATTAAGCAGATTGATGGCCTTCAAGTTATACGGATCCAGCAGGAATATCTTCTCCAGCTTGGTGCGCACTTCGATATAGCGCTTATTTTTATACAGAATCTCGGCTTCCCGATAGAGCAGGTCAATATCACCGCTGGTCTTCGCAAAATCAGGACTGGTTTTTTCAAGCGAAGTCTGGCTGCGGAAATTGGCGGACTTCTGGAAACTTTTACACTGGTCAATAAATTTTGTGGTGGATGCGTTTCTGTCAGGATCCACCAGCAGCGCTTCTGATGCCAGGTTGATACTGTCTTCATAGCGCTTCTCGACAGCTGCTTTACGCGCTTTGTCCATTATATTGTCAGCCCACCTGTTCTTAAATGTCTTCAAGTAACTGTTCAAGCTGATTACTTTCTTTTTGGCCAGATCGCCGTTCATTGCTTCAAGCATAGTTAATGCTTTTTGAAAATTGCCCATAGCATCAGCGAATTTGCCTTCCGCGGCCAGTGATTTACCCTGGGAAATAAGTTTCTCCGCCTGTTCAAAATCATTCTGCCGCTGCTTGCGGGTCTCGGAAAGGGCATTCTCAAATTTCTTAGCATCATCAACTTTGTCGTCGTCGTCAGCATAGACGCCGCAGGCTATAAATATAGCACAACAACATGCGAGATACTTAATCCCGACTGAAGCCTTCGACACATGTTTGTTCAATTGTTTCATCCTTCTCCACCCCAATTATGAAGATATTATTATTTCGGTAACGGAATGTCGCCTATATTGCTTCCTGGTGCAGCCGGAGTTGCAGCCGGAGTTGCAGCCGGGCTGAACGCTTCAAAACCGCCGCCTTTTTTATAAACCTTCGGCATCAACAGTTTCTTGTCTATGATATACAGCTTATTGGTTTTCATGTCTTTCAACTCTACTTTTTCTTTCTCAATATCTATCTTTGTCACCTTATATCTGGTAACCCCTGTCTTTTCTGTGCCCATTGGAACAATATCGTTCTCATCAAGAGCAAGCTCTTCATCAATGCCTTCATCCCGGACGATTGCCTTGGGGTTGGGGGAATAAACTGGTTCACCAACTTTCATTTCCAGGGTATATTTGCCATCTACTGAATTCAGCACAATTCTGGATTCATCTTTTTCAACAATTACGCTGCCCTGTTGCAGTTTGGTAAATTTAGGAATAACTTTAACTATCTCATAAGGCTTCTTGTCAAGCGTAACTTTATCGTTTAACACTTTGAAGAGGGTCTTTGCGCCGTTATCAATTGCCAGCTGGATATCAAATTCATCTCCCTTGGCGCCGGCAGGAACCACTTTCTTCAGTATTACATCAAGCAATGCTTTTCTCAGCGCCACCACATGCAGCCGCATGTACATCGGCGGATGTATTTTGGGATTATTAATCGCGGAAGATCCGGCGGCCGAACCAAAAAACTTATATTCAAAAGCATTACTGAATCCATCGCCATCCATATCCAGCGAGCCGTCTTCCGGCTCCTTCGGGTTCAATCCAAGCTTTTCTTCAACCAAATCAGGAATGCCGTCGCCGTCGGAGTCTTCTGCTGTCGGCCTGCCGCCATCCAGTTTAGGTGGAACTTTTATAATCGGTGCTTTCAACTCGCCGTTGCAAACTGGACATTTATGTGGTTCCTCTTTAAAATCACGCAGCGGCACAATTCTCCCGCAATGCGGACATCTGGCGCACTCAAACGGATTCAGCAAATCGGTAAATGACTTGTCCGCTGAATCTCTTGCCACAGAAACATTCCATTGAGTATCTTTCATGAAAATACGTTCCGTCGCGAACGCTTCTTTGCTGAAATCAGTTTCTTCATAATCAGGCGCACGGGTAGGAATATTCAGATCCGCCTTGGTTACATCATTGGTTGAATCCATAATTTGAATCAGATAAACTAAAGAACCAATAAACAGCAGCAGCAGTACCGCCAGTATTATTTTTTCGTAATGTCGTTTTAAAAATTGCAAAATCTATCCCTCCCGAGATTATCCCTTCAAATCCATGGCCGTGTAAACTACATAATCAAGATCGATTACAGCGCGGCACTGCTTATCAGCTCCGATAATAACTTTCCCGTATGAACTGCGCTGATAATACGGTATGTTCTTCTCCGGATCGTCGCTCTCTTTCTTCTTCTGTTCCTGCTGGAGCTTCTGCTCTTTCTCTTTGGCTTTCTGTGCTTCCGGAGAAACATCGGTCTGCGCCAGCTTCAATTCCGGATTTGCATCCAGGCTGTTCTTGTCCGCATACAGCGTCCTTTCCGCTTCCGCTATCAAACGCTCAGCGTCATCATTAACCTTCGCCAGCGAAATTCCGCGCACAATGTAAACCCGGCGGTCAGCGTATGCCTTGTACAGAATATCTATAAGCTTCCGGACGCTGCTTAAATCGCCCTGCACAATAATCGTAAAACGGTAAAAGGTATAATTGCCGACAACTCTGCCGGCCAGGCTTTCTTTTTCAAAGGACTCAAGATAAGTAATTCCGGAACCAGCTATACGTTTCGCCAGATCGTCTACAACCGCCCAGCATTTGACGATATACGGAATAGCCTCTTTATCGGGAAGATTTTTTGAATCGAAAGAAAAAGCAGAGGCCGTCGGGCCGAATTCAATTTTTTCTATTTTCTTATCCTTGTCACCGCCGTACAGGTCAAGCAGTTTCCATCTGATGCCTCGCATAAAAGCGTCGCATTTTACTTTGGAACCGCTCAAATTACGCTCAAGGCCAAGCGCACCCAGTAAAATCTCGTCAGCATTGTTTTCATCAATCAGTTCCGAAGTACATTTCTGGGCTTCGACCGTAAAATTCTGAATCGCCTTATCCCACTTGTCCGGGGCGTTGAAACTGTTCTTAAACATCCGGTAGACCTGATCACGAGTCACACCGGAAGCTTTGTTGCTTTCCCAGAACGTCGCAAATTTAGTTTGAAACTCATCTACGTTTGTTCCCATGTCTTCAGCAAATTTTTTCGCCGCCGGATATAAAGGCTGTCCGAAAAGAATGCGGATTTCTTTAAATTTATCTTTGTATTTCTGAGTATCTCTTTTAATCCGGTCAAGATTACCTTCCACCGGCGCCGGCTTCTGCTTGATCAGGTCTTTTACCTGATTCTTCAAAGTATCTGTCTCGCGTATGTGATCCTGCATTGAGGAATGCTCTCTTGTCACCATATAAGCAAGAGTTATCACCGCGACCAGCGTGATCCCGGCAACAATTATCAGCACTATATTTTTTTTAACAAAATTATTCATAATAAGAACCACCTACTTTTTGATAGGCTCCTTAAGTTTTCCCCGCAATTTGAAAGATGTAATATTATTCTTGCCTTTTTCCGGAGTATAACCATCATTTTCAAAGACTATCGAGTCATCGCCATCGGCAAAAAGACCGGATTTCTTCAAATTGATCCTGAATGCCTCATCCCATAAACTGTTCGGTTTAAAACCAATAGAATGTCCGTAGAATTTAATCCAGTTGATTTCAGTGACTCCGGCGGTAGTTGTGAATGCCGGCGCAACCGGCCCCGGCGCAGGAGCTGCGCCACCCCGCCCCCTGCGGCCGCCGGCCGCAGGGGCAGCGGCGGCGCGGGCAAAAGGATCCGCTGACGCACTTGTTGTCAGAGTTCCAGAGCCTTCAAACAGGGTAAGCCAGACCGTGTCCGGCAGCATTTTCTGCAGATCGTTCATTATGCCCGGCCATTGTTTGCGCTTGCTGATAATCTCCATCGCTTCGGCATATTCACTTTTGGCGGAGTCCATTTCCCGCTTCAGAGCTTTTACCTTTTCCACCAGCGTATTAGTTTTTTCGACTTCTTTTTTCGCCACATCCACCCGGCCTTTGTCGAAATCAAGCCGCTTGGCAACGCCCCAGTAAAAAACCAGCAGACAGAGAATGATTGAAACCGCGCTCGCATAGAAATAAGGTTTTTTGCGCCGCAGGGCTCTGAACTGCTTAATGGACAAGGGCATCAGAGAAATATCCACCGGACAGGTTACAATGTGCTTCAGCGCCAGGCCGATCAGTTCGGAAAACATCGGGGCCACTTCAAGCAACTGCTCTTTATTGATTTCCTGGCCAATGCCGACCACCTGGAAAGCATTCAAATAATCAACGGGTATCCGAAGCTTTTCATTGAAGAAACGCGGGGTGTAAGCCATTAAAGAACTTCCGCCGCCCAGATAGAGATGCGCCGGTTTATTGCCGCCGTACTGAGAACGCCAGACATTGATTGAGCGGTTAATTTCGCCATGCAGTCTGGTCATCACATTCCGGGCGATTTTAGAGATTGTCGCGGCAACTTCAGAGTCAGGCTCTTCATAGGCGCCGCCCAGGGCAACAAACCCGTGCCGTCTCTTCAATTCTTCAGCATCTGAAAAACTGATATTAAACTCTTTACTGATCTGCTGGGTTACCGAATGTCCGGCGATTGGAATGGTCCTGGCGAAAACACGCCCCTGATCGGCAAAAACCAGACTGGAACAGCGTCCGCCGATATTCAGGATCATATCGCACTGGCTAACGCCGATCTGATTGGCGCGGGCGGCGTTAAAAAACGCGGTGGGGGCTATTTCAATAGATAATATCTCTTTGCCGGATTCCTGAATAACATCCGCCAGTTCGCTCACCAGATCGCTCTTTACCGCTACAAACAGGGCCTCCATTTCATCAATGGAGCTTTCCGGATCTTCCGGCGGCGGAGCGGCAGCTTCTCCTTCCGGCGCGGGTTCTGGTTCCGGCGGCGGAGTGTTTTCGGTTTTTATGGTATGCTTGACTAATTGATAATCCCAGATCACTTCATCCATTGGATATGGCACGGTCTGTTTGGCTTCATATTCCACTATCTGCTCAATCCGGCTTTTGTCCTCGCCCAGCGGCGGAAGTTTGCTTAACCGGGTGAATGCAGACTGTCCGGATATCGAAACTCTGACTCCATGTGAAACAAATTTATTTTCGGCAAGCAGGCGGTTGTATACGGCAGAAAAAACTTCGACAAAGCCGGCTTCCTTCAAATCTATGTCGTATTCGGCAAAAGCAAATTTTTCCAGTGTCATCCCACCACCGGAAGGAAATGAAAATTCAGCCATTTTAAGGCTGTCTCCACCAATATCAATTGTTAAGACAGTATTCTCTTTGCCCATTATTTCTTTATTTCCGGTTTAATCAGGTCATAAAAATCACACTGGATATCAGCCCACGGAGACTTGTCCCGCGGAAAAATCATGTTCTCAATTCTCAAGGAGTTGCTTACCGGGCCGTTGTACTTTTCAAACATGCCGGCAATTTCCTTGTCGCTTACCGTGCCGGACTGATTCACATAAAAATATCCGCCGCCCAGAATCGATCTGGATTTACTGTAGAAGATAACCCGTCCGGCAACAAATATTGTCTTGTAGGCGGTTCCTTTTGGAGCGTAGCGTTTGAAGATATCGGGCGGTACAACCATTATCTCCTGATGCGGTTTGCCGTTCATTTCGATCGACCAGTAGAGAGTTTTACCGTTTACCAGGGCCATCACTTTTTTCCCCTGATAATCAGCCGTAAACAATATTTCAGCTTCAATTGAAACATCATCCAGCCAAAGCGACTCATTAGATTTGGAACCGGGCACTGTATAAGAAATATTTAAAACCAGCCATTCACAGTTGCTTTGATTCGACGTGGAATAGTTGCTCGACTGGAGCGCCGGAGACTGCTGGAACCTGGCCTTTACCTGAACGTTGGTAAACGTAGCGGATTGAGCAAAAGTTTCGCTTGCCGCGATTGTTAAAAGGCAACAGAAAAAGAACAGATAATTTTTCACTTTCAACCTGGCCTCCGCTTTTATCAAAAACAATAAAATTCATAACTTGATAATAATATTCCCCGTGGAACAAATTTTCAAGTGATAAAAGACAAAAACTCTCGCAGTTAATAAAGATTCGCGGAAACTTGAAACCATAAAATAACAAATGTTATTTATTGGTGGCTCCAGCTTTATTTCCGGGTGTTGCCGGCGCAGCCGTCTTCACCGGAATATTTCCGGCTGATAGAGCTTCTTTAGCCGCAACGGCCGGTGCCCCTGCCGGTTCCGCGTTGACACTGGCAGCAGTTTTTGTCAGGTCAGCTTTCACCGCATTTATTTCAGCAACACTTTTGTCTTTTGCCTTGTGGCTGGTAATAACGGCCAGCAGGAGGGTGAGAATAAAAAAGAGAGCAATCAGGATAACTGTAAGACGGCTGAGATGACTGCCGGCGTAAGCTCCAAAAACCGATTCGCCGACTCCGCCGAACGAACCGCCGAATCCGCCGCTCTTGGAAGGTTGAATTAAAATCACTCCAATCATCAGCAGCGCGACGATAACCACCGCTGTATACAGTACAGTTATAAGTATTCCAAGCATATTATATCCCAAATTTATTTTGATATTATGATTAACGGGACAATACAAATACAGCCGCAGCCGGAAAAGTCAAACAATATTTCCAGACTGCGGCTGAAAAACAATTCCTTCAGGAAGAATTACTTGATGGAATTCCTGATCAGATCAGCAAAACTGTCAGCTTTAAGGCTGGCGCCGCCAATCAGGCCGCCGTCAATGTTTTTCTGGGCAACCAGCGAAGCCGCGTTATCGGCTTTCATGCTGCCGCCGTACTGGATACGCACTTTGTCCGCCGCTTCCCGTCCGAACATATCGCCAAGCTGCTCACGAATGTAACAATGGGTTTGCTCCGCCATTTCCGGAGTCGCGGTTTTGCCGGTGCCGATAGCCCAGACCGGTTCATAGGCAATGACGATTCCAGGCATCTGTTCTGCGGTAATTCCGCACAGGCCTCCTTCGAGCTGGGAGAATAGCACCTTTTCGGTGAGTCCGCCTTCGCGCTCGTTAAGCAGTTCGCCAATGCAGACAATCGGTTTAAGTCCGGCAGCAAGTGCGGCTTTCAGGCGCTTGTTGACGGTCTCGTCGGTTTCGCCGAAATACTGACGTCTTTCGCTGTGGCCGATAATTACGTATTCAACTCCGGCTTCTTTCAGCATTTGGGCGGAAATTTCCCCGGTGAATGCGCCATTGTCAGCCCAGTGAATGTTCTGGGCTCCGACTTTAACATTGGAACCTGCCGTAGCTTTTACAGCGGCGTCAATGGAGGTGAACGGCGGACAGACGACGATCTCAACCGAGCTGATATCCTGTACTTTGGCTTTCAGTTCTTCGACCAGAGCTTGCGCTTCGGACGCGGTCTTGTTCATCTTCCAGTTGCCGGCAATGATTACTTTTCTTGCCATTTTAAAATTCTCCTTTTAGTGTCATTATTATATAGTTCAGTTTTCAGCACTTATAAAATAGAAGTCAGGAGTCAGGAGTCAGAATGGAATACATAAATTCAGGAAACAGGAAACTGCGGGACGGCTCAGCATGGGATACATATTAGTTTCCATGCTGAAATCCCGGGATGTCTTTGCCGTTATCTTCATTTTATTCTGACTCGCGCCGTTTTCCTGCCTTTCTTCATGAACCGTTTTTGCACAGTTTATTCTTAGTCTTCATTCTTCCGCCTTATTCTGACTTCTGAATTCCGCGGCTTTATTTATTCCGCATCCGCGAGGACGGCAACGCCGGGAAGGGTTTTGCCTTCCAGAAATTCCAGCGATGCGCCGCCGCCGGTGGAAATATGGGACATCTTATCAGCCAGCCCGGACTGATTTACGGCTGAAACAGAATCGCCGCCGCCGATAATGCTGACAGATTTGCTGTCGGCGACCGCCTTGCAGACGGACATGGTGCCGCAGGCAAAATTCGGCATTTCAAAACAGCCCATCGGACCGTTCCAGACCACCGTTTTAGCAGAGGCTATTTCTTTGCTGTACAGTTCAATGGTTTTAGGGCCGATATCAAGGGCCATCCAGCCGTCTTCAATGTCATTGCCGACAATTTTAGTATTGGCGGCATTATCGAATTTGTCGGCGATCTTATTGTCCACCGGCAGCAGGAATTTAACTTTCTTTTCTTCGGCTTTCTTCAAGGTCGCTTTAGCAGTTTCCAGCAGGTCGTCTTCACAGAGCGAGCCGCCGATTTTGTGGCCGAGAGCTTTCAGGAATGTATAAGCCATGCCGCCGCCGATGAGAATAGTATCAACCTTTTCCATCAGGGAGGAAAGCACTTCCAGCTTGCCGGAAACTTTGGCTCCGCCGATAATCGCCACAAACGGGCGTTCCGGATGTGCGACCGCTTTACCCAGATACTGCAGTTCCTTGTCCATCAGGAAGCCGGCCACGCAGTTGCTTTTGTCCAGAAATTCGGTAATTACCGCGGTGGAGGCGTGGGCGCGGTGCGCCGTCCCGAACGCGTCGTTGACATAGACATTGCCCAGTTTCGCCAGTTCTTTGGCAAAACCGCGCATTTTCTGCTTGTCTTCATCGGTCTTGGTCTTCATATCCTCTTCCTTGTGGAAGCGGGTATTTTCACAAACCATAACTTCGCCGGGCTTCTGTGCGTTGGCCTGGGCGACAACCGCATCGCCGACGCAGTCGGAAGCAAACTTTACTTCTTTGCCGAGCAGTTCGCTCAGACGGTCGGCGCATGGTTTCAGCGAGTATTCCAAAGCAACCTGGCCGTCGGGACGTCCGAGATGGGACAGCAGCACCAGTGAAGCACCCTGTTCCAGAATGTATTTGATGGAGGGAACCGCGGCAGTTATTCTGGTATCATCGCCGACTTTGCCGTTCTTGACCGGCACGTTGAAGTCAACGCGCATTACCACGCGTTTTCCGGCAAGAGCAATGTCTTTTATCGTCTTCTTATTGATATTCATTTTCGCATCTCCTGAATTGGGTATTTTTAGCAAAAAACCCGAAGCGCCGTTTTACAGGCTCTTCGGGTTAAACTCAATCAATCATCACCGCCGTGAGGCAGGATTAGAGAGTAGCCATGTAACAGATCAGGTCGACAACCTTGTTTGAGTAACCCCATTCGTTGTCATACCAGGAAACAACCTTGACGAAGTTATCGTTAAGGGAGATACCGGCTTTGGCATCGAAAATGGAGGTTCTGGCGTCATGAACGAAGTCCTGGGAGACCACTTCTTCGTCAGTATAACCGAGAACACCCTTGAGTTCGCCTTCGGAGGCGGCCTTCATGGCTTCGCAGATCTGCTTGTAGCTGGCGCCCTTTTCCAGGCGGCAGGTCAGGTCAACAGCGGAAACGTCAGCGGTCGGTACGCGGAACGCCATACCGGTCAGCTTGCCCTTCATCGCGGGGATAACCACGCCGACAGCCTTCGCGGCGCCGGTGGAGGACGGGATAATATTGCACAGCGCCGCGCGGCCGCCGCGCCAGTCCTTGTTGGACGGGCCGTCAACGGTCTTCTGGGTGGCGGTGGTTGCATGAACAGTTGTCATCAGGCCTTCGATGATGCCGAAATTGTCATTCAGCACTTTAACAATCGGGGCCAGACAGTTGGTGGTGCAGGAAGCGTTGGAAACAATGTCCATTTCCTTGGTCAGGGACTTGTTGTTCACGCCCATTACGAACATCGGGGTGTCATCTTTGGACGGAGCGGACATGATGACTTTCTTGGCGCCGGCCTGCAAGTGCAGCTGCGCTTTGTCCTTGGAAAGGAAAAGACCGGTGGATTCTACCACGTAATCAGCGCCGACTTCGCCCCACTTCAGCTGCGCGGGATCTTTTTCAGCGGTAACGCGGACTGTCTTGCCGTTGACGACCAGGTGTCCGTCTTTTACTTCGATTGTACCGGCAAATTTACCATGAACGGAGTCATAACGGAGCTGATACGCGATGTAATCAACTTCCATCAAATCGTTGATGGCGACAACTTCGACGTCTTTCCGTTCCATTGCGGCGCGGAAAACCAGACGGCCGATACGGCCAAAACCATTGATACCAATTTTGACAGCCATTTGCTTCTTTCCTTTTTTATATATTTTAAGGTTTTAAAGTTATATAATCCCGGCTAACCCGGTATTCTGCGACCATAAAGCCTTGTCAAATACGGAGCAGTAAAGATATACCGGATATTCAAAAAGTCAAAATCCCAAACCCCTATTAATACAAAAATATTTAATCTTCAAGCTAAACTCAAGGTCAGCGCGGAATATTAATCGTTTAGAATTACATAAAATGGATTTCAGATCCAGCGGTGTGACATATTTGCCTGACATTCAAAGTAAAAATCCCAAAAGCTAAAAACCTTGACAATGATTATTTAAACATTAATATTTAGGAGCTGTCAAGAAATAAACTTGACAAGTCTCGTGAAATATCCCGAAGAGATTTTGGGAATTGCCGGTAAGGCGCATACCTGAAGGTAT
>JBAWXM010000129.1:0-13134 GCA_037144075.1 Lentisphaerota bacterium
GGACATCGCAAACCAGCGCGATATTATTTAATTTCCCTTCCGGATATTCTCCAGAAACTGGCGCTTGATATACCGTCTCCAGATATGTCCAAACACCGGCCGGGATTTTTTCATGGACTAAGGAGCCTTGCCCGGATACTCCTGAATCATTGCCGGTAAGTTTGCTGATAATCCTTGGTTCGATGGAAAGGGCAACATTACCGCTAGTTTCTGATTCTGTTCTGGCGTATCCTGACAGACGGTACGTTGCGCCAGGAATGACTTTTACCGGCATTAACCAGCATGCCCTGTTGGTATTTTCCAGACAAATCGAAAAACTGTCAGTGTAACCAAAATTTTTGTCATAAATAAATGTCACATTATCGCCGGCCCGTTTCCAATTATTCCAGCCTTTGGGTTTGTCACTTTTAGCTGGATCCGGGGTGTCAAACGATTCGGTTAAAACAGTTTTAGTCACTTTGGCCTGAGCCAACTCTCCCTGGGCATAAAGCTGTCCCGTCATCGCAGTTGCAATCATAAAACCCATTATAACACTATTTTTCATCTTTATACCTTTATGCTCATTCATTGCTTATTATTGAAACGAACTTAGCTAAACTAGCTAAAGGTTTCCTGTTTTTTGAATTTATCTACCGAATCTAAGGCTGACATTCAACTATGGTTCGCCGTTTTACTGCCGTTGAGATGGAATTACGAAAAAAAGCTATTTTTTTTCGGACTGTCTGGGATGGCCCCCTCCCAGACCTCAGTGCGAAATGCGTTTATTCGCTTTTCTAGCAACATACTGCGGCGATGACGCTGTTTTTCTCGTTTTTGACCCAAAATCCTTATTCATGCTGTTAAAAACCATTTGGCAATGTTGTGTCTATAGATTTAAATTGTTGTATAGTTAAGTGCTTATAACTTAATACCCGCATGGCTATTGTGCTATATTCTATTTATGTTCATTTAACCTTGAAAGGAGTCGAAACATCGTATCGCGCCGTTTTCATTAAAAAACACGCAAATAATATTACCGCAACAATATATTGTTGAAAATCTTTTATCTTGCCGTTTTAGTAGCATTGGAATAGTTAAGAATGTTGCGAGACTTGGCGTAATCAATAGAGTCGCAGTGCCCGTCCGCGAAAAGCACATTAGACGTTTTTTGGTGTCGCAACTCCGGGAAACGATATGTGGATGCATCGGTATAACTTAATTGTGTTTCTCCTTTATCCAGCACCAGATAAACGTTGCTTGGATTATATATTCTGCGTAAAGGACGCATTATTCTGCCAGAACCATCACCTGTTGCGCTTCCATAACCTCCGATATATTCATTCATTGCATACGCAAAATAGTCAGCGTGATTCAATAAAGACGAAGGGCAACACATGATACTGTTTACTTTAGGGGCATCCGCATAGATAGAGGAGCCGAGAACATCGTTGTATGTCCGTCTTATATATCCTACCGGTTTAGCAATAAAATTTCCGGACATTAGATAATGGTAGAAGTTACCCCCTGTTATGTATGTATTGGTGTACCAGTCCAGATGTTTGTAATCGGCGCCACTTCTGCATGGAGGCACCCAACCGTTATTAGCATCTGCATACGATATCATGCCAGTTCCAATCTGCTTTAGATTGCTAGTGCAATTTACTGCCTTGGCTTTTTCTCTAGCTTTATTCAAGGTCGGTAGCAACATCGCCGCCAGAATAGCGATAATAGCTATCACGACGAGGAGTTCTATAAGTGTGAAACGTGTTAATTTTAAACAACATACAGCTTTTTTAGACTCTAAGCTACTTACACATTTTTTCGATTCAATCATTGCTGGAATCATTTTAAATTATCCATGTTAGGGGTTTCAAGTTTTTCAACCATTTTCAACATTTATGTCTACTATAGACAATGTATATTATAGAAGAAATTTTAAAAAAAACAATGGATAAAAAGACCATTATTAATGCCACTTTTGTTCAATTAATATGATTGGGAAATTTTAATTCACATAATCAGTAATTCAAGCTATGCTTGCTTAAATTCAGACTTCCTGACCCTCCTGCTCATTTTTTTGGGCCCGTAGGAAAAGGCAATGTACCATTTTTAGTTTTTTTCATGTTGCTTTCAGCCCTTACTTCACACTTCTTGGAGCACAAACTATCATTGGACGCGACATGGGAAAAAGAACGACATTGCTTTTTTCCGCGGATCAGGAAGTCTGAAATTCAAAAAGTTTCAAATATCGCATTAATGCTGGACTTAAAATACATTTAATCAACACGCGGTTGGAAAATTTTAAGTAATAAATTTTATCGAATAAAGCGGGATATATATTTTAGAGGAGAACAGCCTTTCAGTTCTTTGAAGCGACGGCTGAAATGATAGGGATCTGAATAGCCAAGCGCAGCGGCAATATCTTTGACAGTTTTATGTTTCCCGGTTAACATTTCGGTAGCTAACTGCATTTTAAGACAGTCAACGTAATTTTTTGGAGTCATTCCTACTCTTCTATTGAATGCTCTTTTTAGCTGCGAAACGCTTAGATTGCAGAAATCAGCCATTATCTCCAGACTCCAATATCGCTCCGGCGTTTTTTTAATTTCTTCAAGTAGCCGAATGAAAACAGGATTTTCTGATGCGACGGTGTTTTTGTTTTCAAAATACAGGTCTAATAAAAGTTTCTGCAATCCAATATTTGCTTTTAGCTGAGAGTCTTCGGAGTGGTCCATCGCTAATTCAATGATTGGCAGCAACCGTCTGGCTTGTCCTATTTTTAAAATGCCATTTTTAATTATGCCGGAATTAACAAGACTATCGGCAACCGGTCCGTAAAAAGAAATAGCGTCTTCAATATAAAACTCTTTGTATCCGCCATACTTATGTTTAAAGCCGGGAGTAACCAATATTCCGTCGCCTTTTTCCACTTCCTGGATTTTTCCGTCAGGAGAATAATACCAGCCGTGACCGTCAAACATATGTGAAAGATCATAAAAATCAAAATGTCGGATTGACATCTTCGCTGGATTTGTCGGAAGGCCGTGACTAGCGCGACTGAATTTACATATCCAAAGACCGTATTTGCAGTGTATCGTCTGAATACCCTTGGGTAGCGAATGTTCATTCGCGTGCTGCATTATATTGGTATCCTTAGCAATTTTTTTGTGCATGGTATTTCCTCGTCATTTAATTATTATAATGCCATGTGCAAGAAAAAAATCAATTTAAACATATTAATTTGCCATATTATGACAACAAAATCCACCGCAGCGTCAAAATCTTCTCATTTTTTAACTGTTAATTTTTCTGTGACATGCTTCATCCAGATATCAGTTTCTTTGACCTCTTCGCCGATATATTTCAGTGCTTCCTCCCAGTATTTCTTCGATTCCAGCGGTTCTTCGTCGAGTTGCCAGTACTGCGTCATGCGACGTTCTTTAACAATTGGTCCTTTGCCCTTGGCCAGTAAATATTTACTCAAAGCATCGGCGGTAATTTTTGCTTTGGGTGCGAAATTCTTTGATGTCAAATATTTAATGATTGATTCAAACATTCCCGCAACTTCTGGCGCACCCTGATTGAGTCCGGTAAAATTAAAGCTGCTGACGAAAAGACGCCCTTTGCCTACGGTCAATTCGAAAAGATAGCCGAATTTCCGCATGGTATACGCAGGTTGCAGTTCGGAAAGCTTAAAGTTGTAAACGTCAAAACGGTCTCTTACCGCTCTATCCACACCTTCAATTATCGGTTCAATCTTTACCGGAAAATCATCCAGAATGATTTTGTCGCAATCATTAATCAGGTTTTGGAATTGCAAATTCAAAAATCCGTCATTGGGGAATTCACCCAACGCAGCACTGGAACGGATAAAAGCGCCATTGTTATGTCCGCGGTCCCAGATAACGCCTTTAAAACGATCCCAGACAGCCGGCAGGTAATATTTTTCCTTCGCCGCCCGAACTTTACGGTCGCGAGTGACAGGAACGCGATACATCACCCACGCGTCACCGCCATTATCCACATGTTCAATCAGTTCTCTGGTTAAACGATTGGCGATCATCAATCTGGCTTTGGAATTATTCTTTATTTGCGGATAGCGTGCAGACGGGAAAACATCATCCAACGTAATTTTAGCCTCAAGTGGCGTCAACGCCGCCGGCCGGTCGGGGTAAACCCAAAGATCCCAGGAATTGTCTATCAAGGTTTTGTTATTGGTGTTTACTAATTCCAGTTTCAACGTCAAGGACTTTGCTTCGGCACAGACAGGCATCTTAAGCGCCAATTCGCAAATATCCAATCTGCCCCGCACATTCAGGTCAATTGCGGATAAACCGCCGGAAAGCAACGCTTCTCCCTTGTCGTTGCTCAGTGTAAACTTAAAATCCACCAAACCGGTCATCTCAAAAGAGAAGTGCGATACTATTACTGGAATATTGATCTTCTCATTTTCAAAGAATGTTCTTCGCGGCATGTCAACAAGGATTACGCTGTCACCGTTAAACTTAAGGAACGCCTTTTCGTCCACGCCTTTATAATCGTCGAAACAATCAACAACACCGTTGCTGTTTTCATAGCGGTCTGTATCGCAGAATTGCAGGAAATGAAATCCGCTGATAACTTTGCTGCGGCGCGCCGCCTCCAATCCCAACCTCCAGGAGAGGAATTGAAATTTAACCGAAGCCTCTCGCATAATATCATATTGTCTGGTGTAGCCTTTTGCTTTGACTAATTTTTTTAGTTCTGCCAGCCACCATGGTGTTTTTGCAGGATTATGCTGATTAAACTTTTTCTGGAGTTCATCAAGATCGCGCAGACCGGAATAGTGACAGATTTCGTGGGCAAGTACAGGACGCGGCGATGGCATTTTCCGCATAATCTTCCAGTTACAGTCATCAACCTTGTCCTTTTCGATCATTGGCAGATTTTTCGCGGAGCCGGCAATAATCCAGTTCTGGGTGTTATCAAACATATTGTAACTATGACCGAGCGGATAGAAATAGCTCATGTGTTGAACATCAAGATCAACACTCTTACGGTCAAATTCTCCGCGAGAACAAGTGTCAAGGAAAAATCTGGTCGGATCAAGTTTTTTTGTAATATTATAAAACTCTTCACAGATGGGATTGCGTCCGGGATGGTCAATTTCGTTACCCATGCAGTAAATCATTAAAGAGGTGCAGTTGCGTAATTTTTTGACCATGGCAATCCACTCATCCCGATTGAGCAATTTACCCTCTTCTGCCATCGTGGAGCGTTCTTTCTGGTATTTGCCAAAATATTTACGCATTTCAACATGGATCAGAATACCCAGATCATCTGCGGCCTGGAAACATTCCATCGGAGGAATTTCGGAATGAAAACGGATGAAATTAAAGCCATAGCGTTTCATCATCTTCATATATTTAGCATAGAAGTCATACAATGGCAGGTTCATCAAATTGGGATGATCATGAGCTTCGCGTCCGCGAATTACGCCGCGGACGAAGAGTTTCTCATTATTTAGATAGACATCACGTTCAGAAATGCCGAATTTGCGCATTCCAAATTTAACTTTGTGTGAAGCGCATTCCTTACCAACGTTTAAATTCAGGACAAATTTATACAGGTGCGGGGTATTGATATTCCACGATTTAAAGTTCTTAATCGTTTCTGTTATGGTAAATTTGCTTTGAGGCTTGAGTTTTGATTCGCCTTTGGCAATAGCGTTGGTGCCATCAACTATTTGCCAACTGCAACTCTGACACAATGGCGGCACCGTGAACTTTGCGACAACGTTAGAGTTATCGTAATCAGGACACACAAGCAGATCTTCAAAATAATTTTTCATTTTTCTGTCTGAACTATATTAATATTGTTTAACTTTGGCCAAATCGCCGTTGATAGTTATTCCACCATCGGCGGCAATTATGGTGCCATTGATGTAAGCTGAATCATCCGAGGCCAGAAAAAGCGCCAATTGGGCGACTTCTTTCGGGGTTCCCCAGCGTCTTAATGGTGTGCGCAAATTTATAAATGCTATGCTGTCAAAATCATCGCCATCCGGATTCGACTCCTTAACCATATCGGTGGCAATCGCCGCCGGAGCAATACAATTAGTGCGAATACCATAACGACCGTACTCTGAAGCCAGCGAGCGGGTCAAGGCGACGGTTGCTCCCTTCGTAGCAGTATAGGCGTCGCATTTAGGAATACCAATGACGCCGGCGCTTGAAGCTGTATTGATGATTGATCCGCCGCCTGATTTTTGCAGCAACGGAATCCCAAAATGACAGCAGTAGTAGATACTGTTCAGGTTTATGGAGATAACCCGGTTCCAGATTGCCGGATCAATGTCGGTAATCAGACCGTCTTTGCCACCCAAATACACTGATGCATTGTTGTAAATTACTTGAAGCGAACCAGCCGTTTTTTCGATAAAATCAAAGGCATTTTTTACCGAGATTTCACTTGAAACATCACAATGCACAAAAATAGCCTGATTGCCTGCTCTGGTAATCTCTTCAACCGCGGCTTTGCCGTTATTTTCATCAAACTCCAAAATAAAAACTTTAGCGCCTTCTTGAGCGAAAAGTTTAGCTGACGCCAGACCGATGCCACGCCCGGCACCTGTGATGGCGCACACTTTGTTTATTAATCTCATAGTACATTTTCCTTTGCTTGTATTTTACCAGCTTGCCTTTGGTACCGGCAACCCTTTTCTTACTTGCTCAAGCCTCCATTTTGCGTCATCAAAACTCTTTGGTGCGTAGCGATTTTCGAGCAGAACCAGCATTCTGGCGTCAGGTGATTCCTGTAGTGCAACCGGCAATTCCTCAAGCGCACCACTCCAGAACAACACAATCTTTCTCTCCGCCAAGTCTTTAACCAGTTGGCGGAAATTGTGCAAATCCGGGTTGCCCAGGTGAATGGCATGAACTCCCGGGATGTCATTGAGCATCGTGGGCAACAGGCGGTTGCCGTCTCCGCAATAGTGCAGCCATCCGCCGGAGAAAGGCGCAAAAGCCCGGACATTGTACGGGGCAACCTGACTGGCATACATCTCTTTGGAAATTAAAGTTGCCGAATCGTCGCAAATTCTGATGCCGCCGTTGACCAGTTTCAACCCGGCGATATGATATGCGGAATCAACCGGATCGCCCATACGTTTCTGATGATATTTATTATACTCGACAAATGTTCTGGTTACCAGATCCATTAATTGCTCAAACAGTTCCGGTTCATCGTGCAAGCCAAGGTAGATATCTGACCCCCAGATTAAACAGGCCAAATCAAACGGGCCTTGAGTATCTGGCAGGGTGAAGTGAATAACTTTCGACAGTTTTTCATAGTCGCTTAATAATTCGCGGGCAGTGTCCTGATATTCGAATATCTTGAGTGTGTGTCTGCAGGAGGCAAAGTCAGGCACCCCGGCATCAATCAGGCGTTTTAATTTATCGCGGTCATTCAGACCTTCCGACATCGAGTTGCCTTCATTGGAGATAATCGTTTCGATGCCGAAAAGCTCCGGGATATTTACCACACCGTATTCAGGGCGGATTTGATACAGCCGGTCATCTTTCAACAATGCTCCGCTATAGACCCAGCCTAGAGAATTGATGATATTTTTTTCAACATCATCCCACCGCTCGGTAAAGGTATAACTCGGCCAATCCCCTGATGGCAGAAGTCCGGCAACGCAGGGCAAATATGGCATCTTTCCCCCGTTCCATAAATCATTTTGCAACTGTTCCGTCCGTGCAACATGTTCCAGATCAATGGTTGCTTCCAGTTTGTCTAAGAGTTGCCGATGATTTTCGTTTTTAAGTTTCAAGGAAATTCCTCCAGTTTAAATTGCAATAGGATAAGTACCATATTTTTTAACGGTTTCAATCATTGCGACAAAATTAGCCGGATTTACCGCTGTTGAGATTGAATTAGCCGAAGAAAGAATATGCCGTCCACCGGTGGAAAAGTCACGAATGGTTTTCAACGTATACGCTTTGACTTCTTCAGGAGTGCCGCGACCCAGTAAATCAATATTGACCGCCCCCATCGCTCCGACATTAAGTTCATCACGCACTCTGGCTAAATCCATATAAGGAGATTCCAAAGGACCGAACATATCAACTCCGGCTTCCGCCATCATGGGCAGCAATTTCCAGCAATCGCCATCGGTATGCTTAATGACATAGCCACCTGCATCTTTAATTGCCTTAACCACTTTGCGGAATCCAGGCAGCATGAATTCGCGAAAATGTTCGGGACTGATCATCGGACCGCTTTTGGCGGTGTAATCATCGCCCAGAAAAATAATATCCGCTCCCATGCCGATCAGCTTCTGATATAGTTTTGCATGATAAGCCGCGGCAATATCCACCATGGCGTGAACTAATTCCGGCTGATCGAAAAAGTCATAAATCAGAGTTTGTAACCCGGCGCGCATATATTGCGGGGCGGCAAAAACTTCTTCGCCCACTACGGCAATAGCCCGCTTTCCTTTGTATTGCTTGACTAAACGCGCAACTTCAGCAATCACCGTAGCCTTATCGGGATCGGGGGGAACGTAATTTTTGATATCATCAAAGGAGGAGAGAACCGGCGGTTCCTGTATGACCGAAATGACATTGCCGTCATTTTTCTGCACGGCTCCCCATTTGTCCTGCCACAACCCCTGGCTTTTGTCAACCCAATGAATATTCTCCGGCTGTTCCGCCATCGTCAGGCAGGTAACAATATCCACATCGTAATGTTCAATAAACTCATCGTAAGAACAACCGGGCAGAAGTGCGTTCATAATCTTATGATCGATAAACATTTCGCCATACGGCACCCGGTCAGGAGTTTTACTCTGCAAAGTCGCTAATACCCGTTCCAGTGAATTCATTTTAATCTTCCTTTCACCGCTTTTACAATATGCTGAACACCCAGACCATATTCCTCAATCAACCATTTTTGTGAACCGATCTTGCTGACGTTAACATCCGGCAGCGCCAGGCGTTTGAATAAAATGCTGCCGAGCCCGTTATCCATCAAGACTTCCGACACGGCTGAACCCAGTCCGCCGCAAATATTGTGTTCTTCCACCGTAATGATGGCACCAGTTTCATTCGCGGCTTTTTTGATTGCTTCAGCATCGATGGGTTTCACCGTATGCATGCTGATCAGACGGCATTTAATGCCTTTTTTCTCCAACTCCTCCACCGCCAGCTTGCAATTATGCCCTATTGTCCCGGTAAAAATTACCGTGGCATCTCTGCCATCGCGAATTACATTAGCCTTGCCAATGGTAAATTTCACCGGCCCATCGTAAACATCCGGTTCTTTTTTGTAGCCGCAGCGGTAGTACACCGGGCCGTTGTAAGCCATCATTGCCTTGGTTGCTTCAATCGCCTCTGGAATATCGCAAGGCGCAATTACCACCATATTGGGTAGCGCCCGAAGAATAGCGAGATCTTCGGTGGAGTGGTGGGAAATGCCTAACGGACCATAAGCCATACCGCCGCCGATAATGACAATTTTTACGTTGGCTTTGTGATAACAAACATCATTACGAATTTGTTCCAGACACCGCAGTGTGGGAAAATTAGCGATAGAGTAGGTAATCGCGATATTCCCCTCCATTGCCACCCCGCAGGCTACACCGGTCATATTCTGCTCCGCCACTCCGCAGTTGATGAAACGTTCCGGAAACGCATTGGCAAATCCCTCGATTTCACCGTAGCCGATATCTGCTAAAATCATATAAACCCTGGGGTCTTTTTTTGCAATTTCCAGTAAAGCCTTATTAAATGCAGCTCTCATAATTATATTCCCTTCGCTTTAATTTCCGCTACCGCTTTTTCGTATAAATCCTTATTTACAGGCCCGTAATGGCAATTAAAGTTGCCTTCCATAAAACTCACCCCTTTGCCCTTGATTGTCCGGCAGATAATCGCCGAGGGCTTACCCTTTTCCACGGGTAATTTAGTCAGAGCTCTTTCGAGTTGGTCGACATCATGTCCGTCTTCCACTACTACTGCGCCCCAGCCGAAATCCCGGAGCTTGACATCGAACGGATCCAGGTCGATGATGTCTTCTGAATTTCCCAATGCCTGCAGGCGGTTGTAATCAACAATCATGGTCAGATTATCCCAGCCATGCTGCCCGGCAAGCATAATGGCTTCCCAGGTGCTGCCGGCATTGCAATCGCCATCGCTGACGACACAGAAAATACGATGCTTTTGTTTCGTGCGATAACCAACCAGCGCCATTCCTGCCGCTACCGGCATCCCGTGTCCCAGCGAGCCGGTCGAAAATTCCACGCCGTTGATGTGATGTGAAATGTGTCCGGAAAGTTTGCCTGCGTCCTGATAGTAGGTATCCAGCCATTCTTGCGGAAAATATCCCAGCTCCGCCAGGGTGGCAAACAATGCCCCGCCACCATGGCCCTTGCTGAAAATAACCCGGTCGCGTTCAGGATTATCAGCATTGTCCGGCGAGATGTTCCGTAAAGCTTTCAAGTACAACACAGAGAGAATTTCGGCACATGACAGCATGCTTCCAATGTGACCGCTTTGTCCGTGATAAACCATTTTCAAGCAGTTCAGCTTGACTTTATAAGCAAGCTCCCGACAATTTTTGTTTTTTAATTCTGACATTTTTAATCCCTGTTTTATCTGATTCCAATAAATTGTTCGCTCGTATATTACAGTTTAATTGCCAAGTGAAACAAAGTCAAGTGTATTTTTGAAAAAAATTTGCATTAAACCCTTAATAAGCATATTATATGTTTTAATTTAAAGGAACCATCATATGGATAAAGCGGAGATATTAAAACTTAATAATATCAAGAAGCGCAATATTATTGCCACGTTGCATATACTGCGGCGGCTGGATAAGATTTCCCGCGTGGAACTGGTTCAACTGCTTAATTGTGACAGAGCCACAATTACTAGAATTATCGCCTCATTGCTCCAAAAAGGAATCATCAAACAAGCCGGGAACATAAGCTCCGAAGGCGGACGACCGCGGGAAAATATACAACTGGATGCTAATTACCGGTATTCTATCGGCATTCAATTGGATGCTAATTTTATAACGGGCGTGGTAGTTGATTTAAAGGGGAGAATTCTCAAACATAAAACTTTGCAACTTGGCGACCATAGCAACCGTAAAGAGTTCTTAAAGTTACTGGATGAAATCACGGTTCATTGTCTGGATTTTTGTGATCGCGGGAAACTTTTAGGTATTGGAGTTGCGGCCTTCGGCACATTCGCCAATGAAAATAAAACTCTCGAAAACGTGGCGGACTTTCATGCGCTGGAAAATTTTAATATCTCTGATTTCTTCAGTCGAAAATATGGGATTATTCCTGAAATCAGTGATACGACGACTGCGCATGCCAATTACATCACAGGTTTAGGGATTTGCCGCAATCAAGGATTATCTTTGCTGTTTTGCCTGGGCAGAGGGATTGGTTGTGTGCCGCTGATCGATAGCAAAATTACTTTTTGCAAATATTCCCACAGCGGTGAATTCGGTCACACAATCATTAATATTGACGGAGTTTTGTGCAACTGCGGCAGGCATGGCTGCCTGGAGGCGGTTGCGTCAAGTCTCAGTATGACAAAACAACTTCAATTGAATGACATTGCCGACCATCAGAAATTTTCAGAAGTGGTAAAGCTTTATACAAAAAACGATCCTGCTGCTCGTAAAGTAGTGGAATCTGCAGCACGGACACTGGGCATCGCGATAGCGAATCAGGTAAATTCTCTGATGCCTGACGAAGTTTTGCTGACTGGCGAATTGCTGAAACTAGGTAACCCATTCTTCGAGCTAATCAAAAAAAGCGTTGATGAATATGCATTCCCTGCTTTTTTCAGGAATCTTGTCTTCAGCAATTGCGGAGTAGGCGAGAACCACGTCGTAACAGGAGTTGCCACCCTTCCCGTTGACCGCATGTTTCAACATTTCGAGTAACCCCTGCGCTATGCAGAAATAGGATTCTGTGGCCAGTGCAGGGCGGGGCAGCCCCGAATGCCGCTAAGTTAAGGGCTGCTTTGAACTGTATATGCCGCACTTGAAATTTCCGGAATTGGAGGACACACCGGAGTTTAAATTGCCGTGTTATCTGCCAGTGCGAAAAATAAATTTTCAGGATTTGTTTAATTTGCAGTAATCGAAGCCTTGGAAATATGCGCCGACTGGCTGGCATCGGTTCAACACTTTCTATACTTAAGGAACTGTCATAAAATAGCCTATGCTTTTGTACCGTTCTCTTGAATGCTTTTCGTGCCGCCTGTTCGTTACATACCTTCAGGTATGCTTCTCGCAAGCAGCCCAAACATCAAATCAAGATATTCGGACAAAATTCTACAGGTTATTTTATTCCAGTCCCTTATACCTGCGAGTCGAGGTCCGCCGCGTCAAACTGCTGAATTGCCCGGCACCTTGCGAACAAGGCTATCCGCGTCAGGTTGTGGGAAAATCCCCATCCGACATCAAGGCGGTATGCCCGCAGAACCAAGATGCTCCAATTCAGCTCAAGTTCCGGGATATCCTTATTTATTCCATACGCTATGATGCTTTACATCAGGCACTTTGCACTTCACCGAGTATCAAGTCTTCAGACGATCGCCGGACTGAACACGAAAATGTCTGGCATCTCGGCGAATACTCCGGTACGGAGGTATATTTGACCTATAAGACATCAACTCTGACCGATACCATAAGTTCGCTTTACCTTTCGCAACAGAAACCGTTTATCCTTATGGTGCCGACAGTGAAAAATATAGCCCCGGAAATTCAGCAGTTCATGGCAAAGAATAACTCCATCTTGTTGTCCATGGCAGACGAACTGCATTTACAACCGGACGGTTCATTCAAGTCCGCGCGCAATATCCCGGAATGTATGAAATCATCCAATCGCTCTATTTTCACCACAGAGTTCTTAGCGCGGCATAGCCGCAACCAAAAAATCCACCTTAACCACGAAAAGCACGAAAATTCACAAAAAAAAGCCAATACAGTTTTACCACAGAGGACGCAGAGCACACCGAGGAAAGACAAATACACTTCACCATGAAGAACATGAAGGTAATGAAGTAAACACCGGGAGCGCCGGTCGCCTGACCGGCTTTATGCATTTCGCCTTTGGCGACCAACGCCTCGCCGTTGGATCACGCCCGGCGG
>JBAWXM010000130.1:0-13086 GCA_037144075.1 Lentisphaerota bacterium
GAGGACGCCATCCTTCGCAAAAAATTTTCCTGACGGCAAATTACTTGCGAAGGATGGCGGAGAGGGAGTCTGCCTTCATTGTATTTGGATTGCGCTCAGATTTACCGCAAATAATCATTTTTACGCTCAGGTATGTCGTATACGACGGACATTATGCTAAAAAAACTAATCGCCCAAAATGGTACTTTCTGGCGCTTCGGAGCCTCTTGGTGCCACCAAATGCCACCTGCCTTAACCCTGCTTTTTAAGCTCATTTTCCCTTGTCTAAAAACTCAGACGCAGGGAAACAATAAGGTAAAATACATCAATTTGTTCCAAAATCCACCTTTTTTTCAATAAAATATCTCGCAAACCAATCAAACTGAATGTATCGCACGGTTTACCATCTGTGGAATTTACCATGCTGAAATGATCGATTACAGAACAGCGCAGTCCGGCGCTTGCCATATGAAGCCACTACCCCTGCGACGCAAGAGTAATGGCTATTAAAAGCTATTGGATTAACGGTTTTTCAGATTGTTGTAGGTTTCTTTGCCGATTCCAAGCATGGGGAAGATATCCTGATGCTGGAATCCTCTTTTGATGTAGAAATCAGAAATCAGTTTTAACTCTTCCTTCCGTCGCTGTTCTTCCGGCTTGTTTTTCTCAGGATCGCTTTCATCGTAGTGAACAGCCCATTTTTTATCAAACTTCACTTCAAACGGAGCTATTTTTTCCACGGCTGAGCGTGAAGGTTTATAAGCCAGCCAGAGAGGGTCTTCCAATGTGTGATTTTCATTGTCATCTTTGCGATACATGCGTAACGTAAAGTAAAAATCATCAAGCGCACACTTCCAGCCCCGCACCTGTCCATTGCTACCCTCGTGGTGCAAAAACAGGATAGCAATATTCATCTGCCGCATATTGTTAATGAAATCTGATAAGCTGAGGTCCGCTGTATACGATTTTCTGGCGAATTTACTCAAAGTATCAATGACGAGAAGATCGACAGGTTGACCGGGCGTACCTTTGTCCTTTGCTGCTTCGATCATGGCAATAATTTTCGGCCAGTTCTCTCGATCGGAATAATCAACTTTGTCCACCTTATCCTCAGTCATATCTTTCACAATCAGGTTCTCTTCACATTTGCTTCGAGCTTCTTTTTTTTGCGGCCAATACGGATATGCCAATTGAGTCTTACGAATTTCGATCTCGGTTTTGCCATTCTCGAAGTCAAGATAAAGAACTTTATTCAGTGGATACTGCGGATTTTCTGGCACAACCCACCACTTTTCGCTGAGTAACGGGTAGCCAGACACAACGGCGGCGGCCATGCTGATCCCGAAGGCGCTCTTGCCTGTACTTTTGCTGGCATAGAGCATGGAAACTTCGCCTTTGATTAGAAAAGGACGGAGCACGTAATTAACCGGCTTGCGCCTGTTGCTTTCTTTTTCAACCACTCGCTGTTCTTCACTATTTTTAGATTCTCGATCCCACCATCTGGGCGGCTTCTGGTCAAGTACCTTCACGGCTTTTTGATACTGTACATCAAACGATTCGTCGTCTTCAAATATCTCTACGCTTTTCTGGTTAACAGCAGGTTTACTGTCCCGGTAGTGCGTCAAGATGTCGTCAAGCGTTGCATAATCCCGCCGTTTTTCAGGATAATCGACTTCCAGTTGAATGAATTTCAGATTGTTCTCTTCTTCTTTATTCTTCTCTTTCTTCTCTTTCCAATACTCAGCAAATTCCTTGGCTTTCAAATACGCGGATTCAAGCAAACTCCCGGAGTGATTGGTAACCAGATAGTAAACGGTTCTGTTCTGCAAAGGAGACCAGTCCACCTGATCATATTGCCCGGGATCACAGATGAAACTCGTGAAAATAACGCCTTCCATCTGATTGGCGTCAGCAAGCTCAATACTGTCAGTCAGAATCACCGGCGATAACTCGTCAGCTTTTAGCAAGTCCAAGTTATAAAGCGGCTGCTTGTCTTCCGGTAACGGCACACAGAAAAGTTGATCTGTAGTTGAATGATTCCGCATCCACATTGTCATGGGAATGAGAGATTTTGTCTGCGATTCCGTATCATACAGTTTCGCGACCTTCATAATCGGCTCGCCGTACTCGTTTTTGAAAGTATAAACCATCTTGAGCCAGTTTCCGTAGCGTTTGCTGTATATGTCGTAAACGATGAACTGCTCTTGGGATTTCGAGATAATATCTTTCAAAGTTAATTGAACCGAGTCCTCCTCGCTGCATTCTCTGTTATTTCTTTTCCAGCGAGATATGGATTCTGTTACTGCCACCTTCTCTTGTTTGTGAAAAATATCGGGGCGGAACATAGTACTCTTCAGATTCAATGGTGCAAACGGAAAAGGCGCACTCCCCCAAAAGCGGCAAGCATTTTCCGGGGTATTGTACAGAGAAATATGCTTGCACAGCTCGAACTTTGAACCAAAAGCGGAAACGAGAACCTGTTCGGAGGTTTTCAGTTGCTCTATCAGCGATTCTTTATTAAAATTGTCTGCCGATTCACTTTCACCACTAACTAAACGTTTGATAACAGCATTATCCTTCCAAGCCAACTGCCAACGGTCCTGCTGAGTACCATTCTTATTGAGGACATTGTTACCGACAATTTTGAATTCATCAAGTACACAAATAAAATCATAGCCCTGGAACATAAACGGGAATTTCACATGCTCCGGTAATTTATACACCCAAGCCGATTCATCATGCCGCCCGGCTTTCATAAAAGGAGGGAACCGACCGCTGGTGCAATGCGCGTCAATCAAAATCGATGCCCGCGCCTCCATGACAATTGCTCGTCGGCGATTCATGTCTTCCGGGATGTTATCGGTAAAAACGAACTTGGTCTTAAAATATTCGGTGATCTCTTCCGGTGTGGCTACCTTTTTTTCGTTCTGATCGCTCATACAAAATTTCCCTTCTCTTAGATTGTCTTATACATTATATCGAAAACCCTCTATTGCAAGACGTCTCCAATGCCGGCCATTCCTCGTGCGCATTCACAACAGTCCCAGGGTAACTCCATTGAGGCTGCTTTTTTCGGCCTTGTAGCAAAATAAACAGCAACCCAGGCCGGGAGTTTTCGGGTTCATTTACTGTTCAAAGTATTCCGAACAGAATTTAGATTTAAGAATAATTCATGGATAATAGTTTATCATTTCATTATTCACTGCGTTTTGCTTTCTGTAGCCGGTAATTGGTCAGTATCCCGCACTCACGCCTGGCTCTGGCCCAGCTGCCATCGCCCAATCTCTTCATTGCTGCCGCCTGCAAGTACAGATAATTAGCCCGCATATGCATATACGACAGCGACTCGCCGCTGCGGAATAAAGCCAGGACTTCGTTTTTAATTTCTCCTGCCGTCATGCTCCGGCGCAACCGGACACTCTTATAATCCACTCCGGCAGACTGGAGCGCTTTACCCCAGTTGCCAAAGCGTTTAATTGCAGCCATATACAGCGGCTTGTGATGATCTTGTGCGTGCTGGGAAAACAGCGGTTCGCCTTCTTTCGCCAGACGCCGGATTTCATCAAGCACGGTCTGCCTGGTCCAGCTTTTATACTTCTTGATCAGGCTGTAATCCAGACCGCAGGCCTCAATAGCCCCGCCCCATGACCCGAAAGCCCGTTCCGCCGCCGCGTAAACATCTGGATAAGTGGTGGCATAATAACGGGAGTTGAGATCCTCTTTGCCGTGCCGGCTCATAATGTGATGCTGGACCATCTCCGGGAACCATATCTGCTTGAACATCGTTTCTCCTCATCTATATGATTAAAAATGAAAATACCAAATTCTAACAAATATATTATTCAGTCTAAGTGAAAAAGCTTCATTGCGCCTGTATTGTTGACTGATTTCCCGGTGTTGCAGTCACGTCTTCATCCTTATCTATGCCTCTACCATTTCTATGCATCCAATCCACCTTGCCTTTAGACATCCGGCACCCGTTCCGACAATCCGGAACAATCCCATAAAGCGCGCCAGGAACTGCGCCGGAACCACATCGTTGAAGAGATACCAGAAGACCGAGCCTACAAACATGTTAAAAAATTGAAACATGATCAGAAAAACAGCGATCAGCGCAACGGTAATAGTCGCCGGCGCGAAACTCCTTAGAAACTCAGAATGTCTTTGCAGCATCACGCAAAGATCATCGCCCAGCCCCATTAAGGCCAGACTTCCGCAAAGAAACGGCATCGTCCAGATGATAAACGGGATGCGGCGGCCCCACCGGCTGCGGTAGCGGTCGCTTTTAAAGCTGACATACGGACAGACCGTCATATTCAAAATGCCTGGCGCGGTGGTCAGGATCAGCCCCATCAGCCAGTTTGAACAACCCAGGTCTTTCAACTTCAGCGGCAATATGCTCGGCACTACCGCTTCCATCATGGTGAAGCAGAAATCACCCCATAACAGCCAGGCGAAAAGCACGAACAATCCCATTTTGGTATAAGTCAAAGTTCCGCAATGATAAGCCTTGCTGCCTGGTAAAATTGCGACAATATTTTGTGAAACAGATGGAGGTGGAGCGTGCATTTGTAGAAATTCTTTCGAGTTTATTCGTATCTAATTATTATGCCGCAAAAATCAGAGAATTTGGCATCAAGAGCCGATCCGTAATCAAATGCTTTAAACGGTCTTGCAGACAATATGTAGAGTGTTTCTATAGGGGGAACTCCCAATATTGCATATACAAACCCCAGACACGGAATCTATCCTTAAGTCATATCGGCAATGACCATTTTCGTTTACTTGACGTTTATTGTCATTATCATTTTACCTGTACTTCAAGAAATCTCAGACCTATATTACTGACATGAGAAAATGCATTTTTTACTCGTTGCGGCAAAATGAATATACAATTAATCATGCTCCAGTCATTACCTTGAACGCCATGCATTTATGGCACAAATATACTCAGTATCTTCGGTAACACAATGAACTTAGTGTAATTTATCAGCGTTTGCTAGCTCTGATCAACCCCAAAATATTAATAAATTGACAGATGAAATACTTGGAGACTTTGTCCATTTACTATAAATCCGGTACTATTCTTATAAGCTTTGTTTCATCAGGCTTCAATTCAACAGCAAAAACAGCTAATTCTTCCGCATCTATTTTCTGCTTTCCGGAGAGTGAACACGAATACATTTTCCCAGGATTAGTATTGCTAGTCGAACGAATGCTATACACCCCTTGTGGCATGTGAAAACCAACCGAGACAAGCGCATTCCTGTTCTCTTTGTTGTTTAATACAATCAATCTGTCCTGATCATTTTTATTAAGAAAATACACCACAACCTCCCTGCCTTTTCTGTCGAAGTAGAAATCCTTGTCGCGACCAAGCAGTAAGTTTATTTTATCGCTTAGACAGGTTTCATAGCCGCTCTTTCTTTCATACTCCACAGGGGCAAGATCGAGAAATAACGATTTCTTGTTCAAAGCCCCATCGGTGATAATGCGGTTCAATACTGGTCCGGCAGCGTGTTTCATCCCATATTCGTCGACCTCTCCTTTTTTGCCAAATATCAGGAAGCGCGTTTTGCCATCAAACGCCTTTCCCAATATGGCCGCCGCTTTTTTGCTCACGGAATATGGGAAAGGCATTACGGCAAGTGGATATTCGGCTACTTTCTTCAGATCTTCCTCGCGATCCAGATACAACACATCGTAAGGATATCCGCCTAAGTCCAGGAATTCCGCTATGATTTCTGTCGACCAGAAACCCATTTTCGACTCGATCGTCTTCTCGTCTGCACGGTGGATTGAATTATTATCCAGCTGCCACCAGTCTTCGGATGCCCTTGATGCAAGTAAAACGATTTTCGCAGGGCGCAGCGTCCCGTCATATCCCCAGTTGGCCAGAGTGTCGCAAAGGAAGAATGTCGCCTTAGTGGAATCGGTCTTATTCTCCGTGAAGATATAATTGTACCTGTAAACCGTGATACCTCGCGCACCCTGGAGGATACATGAAAGGTTGTCCTGCCTAGCGGACGGAAAAACAGCCATGACAGCTTTCGTTTTGCCACTTGCGGCAGTTACAAGAAACCTGGTCTTGGCGTTCTGATAATCCGTACCCAAATAATCCACGCCAGATAAACTACCGACAATGTCGTAGGAAAAATTATATAGCAGACGGTTATTATAGGCGAAAGGATGGGGCCCAAGGTTGGTAAGAGTCACCACCGCAGGATTAACGTCTTTCACACAGTCATTCCACTGTTTTATCAGGAGAGAGGTCTGCTCGTAATTGAACAAGCATTGTTTCCGGAAAATATCCATCTTTAAAAGTCCAGGTTGTGGCGCCGGGGGTGCTTGCTTGTATTTAGCCATAAAATTGCGACTGACAGGGTGTCCCTCAGGCAGTTTACTCATATTGTAAGAACCGAAAAAAATCTCATCCGGACAAACATATAAACCGTCAACACTCCTTGCCGCCACCTCTTTAAGTAGAAGTATCCATTTCTCTTTTAAAGCTTTTTGATGTGTCAAGCTGTAGTCATCAGGCTTTATGTCTTGCAGGCAGTTTGAGACAGCTGCAGCTATCATGTTTACATGAACTTTGAACCCGTTGGCATGCATCGCATCGCAAAATTCCTGTAAAAAATCCCTGTCGGGAGACGTGGTCTTGAAATTCTTGCTCGGCCAGCACGCCAGCGCGTCCTTCTCCTCGCGCATAAGACACACTGTATTGGCATCTATGCTCTTAAGTTTGTCGATGAACTCCTTGAATTTGGGTGCGTCTTGTATTTTCATATTCTTGAAATTGAATTTATCCTCTTTCATTTCAGGCTGTAGTCCAAAATTCCAGAAAGCCACAACCACGCCTTTAATGAATGCGTTTTTATCACGTTCTGAGAATGTTATTTCAATGGCTTCAGTGCCGGTATCAAGAATAGAATCTGCTTTCTCCATGCTGTCCTGAACCGCAGCGCGTTTCTCCGAACGTTCTTCCAAAGGAGGTAAAAATTTATCGCTGGAGTAAATCTCGAACTCACTGATGAAAGGATAACTCTCCTCCCATGGGCCTTTTCCCTTAAGCGCCTTGAACATGATTCTATACACCTTGACAGGTGGAAAAGCATGTTCGTTCCAGCCGGCCACACCTGTGGTTGATCGGACAATTGTCGTGTCATATTCGCCTTTGTTTGCCGTATCAGCCATTATCACATACTCGCTTGCACATAAATCAGAGTTCTCAAATCTCCTGTTAAGCCCTTGAAAAAATCTTATTTTCGTGACAACAACCGGGTTTTTATAAATAAATTCATAAATTCCTCCCATTGTAACTCCGCGCCGGAAAGAAGCGCCCGTATCAGGGTTTCCGTCCACAATCGTGTTGGTGGCCCTGTATTTGACAGGGGGGATCGTTTTGATTTCAGCGTATCGTGCGATGTTATTATCGTCTGCCATTAGCGGAATAATGTAGCAACTGAGCATGAAAATGGAATATCCCGCTACCAATCCAAGCCATCTAAACCGCATATTAACAATTCTATGAACAGATAACAACATGGTTATTACGCTGCAAAATATCATGAACGCCCCCCTTTCAGACTCTTTCTCTGTATATAAAGGAAAAACGGTCGTTCAGGATCCACCAGCATGCGGAATTTTTTCAATTCATTGTTGGGCATCAAACGCGGAAAGCGGTACCATTGGTAAGGGTCTCGCATCAGAATCTCATAGTTGCCATCCGGTATATTCAGACGCAAATCCACGCTCTGTTTCTCCTTCTCCCAGTTCACAACAAAGACAAAGTATTCTCCTTCATTTTTTTGAAGCAGGGCGGCATCAATATCATGTCCATATCTGTTGAACTGAAACACGGGTTCGGTTTTAAGGTGGGTTTTGACAAGTCTGATAACCTTATCTGCGTAATAATCAGTTCCTCCGTATTTTATGATATCATCATTCACTATAATAACCCGGGTACTGGCGGAAAGCGTCTTGAATGCCGGCGAGGGCCATGGCTCACCAACGGCATCAACTACCCCCTCTTGTCCATCAAGAAGAATTAAAACTGATCCTTTTGAAACTGCTTCAGAGATCAGTTTCAATGCATCTGAACTCACAGAATATGCGAAAGGCATGATAATTACTTTGTATTCCGACAATCGCGCCAGATGGTCTTCTCGCTCAAGGAATAACCAATCGAATGGGATGCCGCTCTTGTAAAGCATCTCGAAACTGACGCGGTCGGCGTACCAGCCGCGCTGCCCTTCCAGCCCCCTGTCCCAGTTGGGATCTTTGTGATCTCCCCACCACGCTTTGATCTGCCACCAGTCAAGACTCCGCCGGGATGACAAAAGCGCGACACGGGCAGGAGGTTTGGCATCCCATGCCCCCAGCGCCTCAAGATCGTCCGACATGGCGAAAGCGTTTTTCAATGCATGAACGCTGCCCAGGTCTACAATCCAGTTGTACCGCCAGTAGTTGGCCCCGTTCGCCCCAAGCATCCAGCTCCACAAGACCGTTCCATAATAGTAATTGTCTGGATTCCTGCTCCCGCAGGCATTCCCGGAATATACCATGTGTCCGCCTCGCCAGCCATTGACGGCCGAGCCCATCCTGATTCCCCACGGGCCTGTATAGTCACTGCCCATTTCGGTTATCAGACCCCGCCCGGCCATCATGTCCCATGGAATGCATATCTCTGTCACGTTTGAACACGCCGATTCAGGGGACATCCACATGGTTGACAATACAGCCTTAGGATATTTCCTTTTTAATTTCAGCGCCACGTCATTGAAAACGTTGCATATGCCTTCGTGTCGCATTTCGATCCACTGCCGGAATCGCATGGAATCTTCCTCCTGTTCCGGGAGATCATAGCCGAATTTGCTTTTAAACAGCGCCCTGGCGGGGTCGTCAACGGGAAATGTTCTCATAAAGTGCCCCTTGTACTGATGCTCATCCGTACTCAACCCGACGCCATCAAGCCCGCAGGCCATCATCTCGTCAAGTATCTTAAACCAGTTGCTTTTGAAATGGTCTCCGTGAACAATGCTCGGGTACTGCTTCATTGATGGATACCTGCTGGTTTCCTCGCCGGGATAGTGCCATTTTTCAGTCTCAAATGGTTTGATATTGTGAATGAGTTCTGCAAGGACTTCGAAACCCTCGGATTTTATAGCTGTAACTGCTGCTTTCAATATATTATTACGAGTTCCATTGGCGACTGCACTTGGCCACGGCATAAGGTTCCACACGCTTGATTCTGTCAGATCAATCATCACCGAGTTGGCATTCATCTCTTTGAGATTCCTGACCACTTCCTGGAATTTTGGCGTATTTTTATAGTCATTGATAACAGAATCTGGTTTACTTGCGTCAATCCCCCACAACCATAGATCGGCACAAATGCGTTTCTTGAATTGTCCTCCAATCCGGCGGGGCAAACTGAAAGAGTATGGAGGTATGTAATTGATGCTTTTCACTCCCTTCTCCAGTGGCTGCTCTTTTTTAAACACCATCCCGTTTTTAAGTTTATTCAAGCTGTCTCTGTCTATCTTTGCCCATACTTTAAGTTCGTTGAATATAGGCATGGTTCCACGATATTCCGTATATAAATGTTCGCCTTCCAGCGCCTGAATTTTAATCGCTTTTAACAATGTCGGTTTTATCGTCCTGGAAACCCATCCGCAGGCACTCTCCCCTTTGATCCTGACAATTTCCTTGTCGTATCGGCCGTCTCCTTTCTCATCCCCCTGTATCAGAAAGCTGTTGACATTCCCATTCAAATACAATTGGATTAATTCCACTGGTACCGGTTCAGAAAAAACCAGATAAGCACATCCAGCCCGTTCCAATCCCATCATGTTGGAATATGTCGTAGTGACATCGTCGTCAATCAACTTATGGATATTGAAAGCCGCAGGTTCCAAATAGATGAGAGAATATGGCGCTACATTCATTAGTTCTTCCTGCACGGGCGGCTTTTCGTTGGCGATGTTCTCAAAAGTCAGCGTGACATCATCGATAAAAACCTTGCCCCAGACGTTCAGTCTGTTGAGATCATCCACCGAGTTGCCCAGCTTCACAACAACCGAATCCGCTTTGGGCGGGACAGGAACGGACAGTTCATACTGACTGTATTTTTCTGTAAGACCGAATATCTTACGCACAGCGACATCATTTTTCGACGAAACCCGCGTTGCCGTCGCAGTCGACATTTTATCGCCTGATGGTTTTTCCACGGATGGGGATTCATGAAACTCAAGTTCAAGCTGAACAAGCCCCTGACCTTTGCAATAAGCGGACAGAGTACAATCCTTAGTGCCGGCAGGAATACTCTTTTTCTGTTTAATAAACTGCGGACGGAGATAATTCCATTCATCCGTAATGAGGCAGACTGCATTTTCCCCTGAATGGGAATCTGAAGATATTATTAGCGGATGGGACAAGATTATATTGCATTCACGTTCCCAGAAGAGCGGCTGCCGCTCGCCGTTGATTTTCTCGAAACCTGGATTCCCAAGTTGATTGCCGCCGGCAAGAAGAGTGACAGCAGTCAAAAGTGTGAACGAAGTGAACAATGACTTCATTATATATTCTCCTTAAGATTATCCTGGGGGCTTTTAAGCTTACCATCCAGCGGCATGTCTAAATTTCATATCAACGCGCTGGTCATAGCTTTTCATATCAACATGCGAATCCCAAAACAGTACAATTGCCTTTCCGCTATGCACAAGAGGGAAATTAGGAAGCTGAACCGCCATACTGGTATATGGAAATGGTCGCCATCCTGTACCTGCAACATACATGAAATCCAACGCATCTCCACAAAGATATGTTCTTGAAGGCGGCAAAATATTCTTGTTACTATCCAGTACTTTGTCAGGCCGGCAATACAGAGTCCCAGAACTGCTGGCATAGGCATAGTTATTAGACTTTCCCATTACATCTGTTGCCTGAACTGAACTTAAGCGAGTTGGACAGCGCGATATTTTTTTGTTCCAATCATATCTCAAAAGTTTATCTGTCCAGGAGATATTAGATGAATCATACATATTACAAAAGAAACCACCTGAAGCATCAGCGTAACTATTAATACATAAATATAATTGCTTTAAGTTACTCTTGCAGGATGCCGTCTGCGCACTTAGTTTGGCTTTATTCAATGCAGGAAGAAGCATCGACATTAAAATCATTATAATAGCAATCACAATGAGGAGTTCTACTAGTGTGAAATTAACCCGTCGAGAGTTCATAAGTCATTTCTCCTTTATATATTTTGTTTTGCGATGCCGCATGAGTTTCTGATCAACAGCCACGGAATTATTTTTGAATGAGGAATTTCGGCGACATGGCGATAAATCATTTTTAATAATTTTTCCGCCGCCAGCCGCCCCATATCCTCTGGATTCTGGCAAACCGTGGTAAGTTGAGGCTTTACGGTAATCCCCGTTTGCGTATTGCCGTAGCCAATCACGGAAATATCTTCCGGAATTTTCAAGCCGTGTTCCAATATGCTCTGATATGCGCCGGCGGCGATATAGTCATTCGCGCAAAATACCGCCAGTGGCTTATGATCATATTTCTTGAGAACTTCATTCATCTGCGCATATCCGCCTGCCTGATTATAGCCTTTGGTTTTGAATATCATCGGCGCATCCGCATCCGGACATTCCGACAATGCCTTTAGGTAGCCGCGTTCACGTTCATTGGCATTCGATACTTTTTCCGGTCCTCTTAAGTGGACAACCCTGCGGTATCCCAGCGAAATTAAATAACGTACAGCCTGCAAGGCCCCTTCCACATCGTCTGTGGCGACTGTTTTCAGGTCGTCATCTTCAATATTCGAGCCCACAATTACCAGATTCCTGATTTTTTTCAACACATCTTCATATTCCGTAGTCGAATTATAAGTGTAAAGTTCAGGAGACAGCGTTATGATGCCGTCAACCTTAACTTCCATAAGATCATTCAGTTTTTTCACATCGTTCACAATTTCCATCGCAAGAAAAGAAACGATAACCTGGAATCCGGCGAAATACATGATGTTTTCCACTCCGCGCACAATCCCCATATGAAATTCGTCATTATGGACGCATAAGCCAATTCGGTGATACAACCCGCTAGGCCCCGGCGTGCTTTTGAGATTTTTGAAACCTGTCAACGGAATATTCTCCACGACATAGGTTCCGCTGCCTTGACGACGAACTACAAAACCATCTTCGACCAGACAGTTGACTGCGTTACGGATTGTTCCAACCGACACTGAAAAGCGTTTTGCCAAATCAAGCTCCGTCTCCAACTTCGACAATGGCTTGTATTTTCCGGACATTATTTCTTCCAGAAGTTCATCATATATTTTTGTATATGCCGATTGTTTCATAATTTGTGTGCTTATTTATTGTTATTAATTATAAGTATAAAGCAAACCAATAAAAATGTCAATACCCTTGGAGGAAAAATATCAAATATTTATATATCTTCAGTGATAAATATACATGATTCATATATTCTTTATATATGTTTGTGCAGGTTTCTAGTTTGTATCGATTCGCGTTCATTGGATGATTTTTTGCTCTTTTATTCGCTTAAGCTTTTTACCATCATATAGTTCACTGAATCAGCAAGACCAACGCATTCTAATAAATATGCTTATTCATGCGATTGTAAACGTGGATATGGCTGACAAACCGCGAAACAGGTGAATCAAGACGAGTTTAACCGGATGTGGATATTATTTCACTGTAGATGAATGGAATTCAGACATATATTACTTTATTGAATGAAGCATTTTTTGCTTGTTAATCCAGCAAAATATTGATTCCTCCTCGCTCAATCCCCTTGCCTTGATGCTTAATATTTCAGCGTCCGCGCCACTGCAACCCCAAGGATTCCAGCACAATAAACAGCGCAAACAGACTTCAATCTAATATCACTGTTATAATCATTCCGGTTTAATCGCCGATCATATATCAAGCTCCCTGATGTGCGCAATGCACATCAGGGAGCTTTTTCATTTCACCCAACCCCAACACAAACAAGGAGGCGACAAATGAGTCCAGCAGCAGCTCTAATTCTCGAAATGCAAATCTATCCGATCATCCGGAACACCATCCC
>JBAWXM010000131.1:0-13054 GCA_037144075.1 Lentisphaerota bacterium
CCGGGAGTCAGAATAATTGGAAAACTAACTGGATTTGAGTTAGAATTTCATTCTGGATTCTGGATTCTGGATTCTGAATTCCCGCAAAACGCGAGTTTTGCGATTGGCTCTATGGATATACAGTTCAGTTCCGGAATCGAGTCGCTGGACCATGTTCCGGGCGGCATCCGCCAGGGCGAATACAGTTTTTGTTGTTGACGCAGCTTCCGTCAAGCAGGATTTTGCCTGCTATATTCATGCCGGCACGGTGAAACAGAAGGGAATGGTGTTTTTCCGGAAAGGAGATGAAAAATGAATCGAAGCATTGCGCAGTATTTACTGGACAGCATGAAAACCCTTGGCATTAAAGATGCCTTTGGAGCGCCAGGCGATTTACAGTCAAAGTCACCCAAAATTAGCGAACCAGGAGATGCGCTAAAAAAAGTCGTGGAATGCGACTGCGGAGCTTATATTGAAGTATGCATGGACAAAATGGCGTCCTCTGAACTGGCGGCATAAATCCGCGACTCGATAAAAAATCTTTACTCATGAACGGTTTACAGATTGGACAAATGCAATATTGCAGGTTATTGTTAAGCGGTATTTCAGTTTTTAAATTGGCAGATTGCCAGTAAACTATGCTTGAGGCATACTCCGGAGGATATTTGACCATGATGAAATTTATGCTTGTATTTCCGGCTGTCTTTATAATGTCAGCCGGCGGACTGCAGGCGCTGCCGGTATCCGGCGGCACGGCTGCAACTGTAAAAAATTCCACTATCACCAACACAAATCAGAATGTGGAAAACAAAGCAGCGGATAATTCCACAGTTAATTCCGGAATCAGCGCCCGCGGCGCCAGTATCAACGATTCCGTCATAAACAATTCCAATCAAAGCGTCCGCAATAACGCATCCGGCGGATCAGCGATCAACTCCGGCGTCAGCGCCAACGGAGCCACAATCAAAAATTCAAGCCTTGTCAACACGAATCAGGCAGTCAACAATACTGCCGCCAGAGATTCTAAAATCAATTCCGGCATAAACGCGGACGGTTCGACAATCACTAACAGCAGACTGATGCTCAACGCCAACATCCAGGTGAATAATCTGGCCCTTAACGAATCAAAAATCAATTCCGGCATTGACGCCGAAACGGCGGAGTTGAAAGACGCAAACGTGACCAACATCAATTCTCAGGTTACCAACATTGCGCTTGACGGATCAAAAATTAATTCCGGCGTCATTTTAAAGGACGCCAAAGTCGGCAATTCGACCATTGTTAATAGAAACAGCGGCATAAATAATCTGGCTGTCAAAGATTCGCAAATCAATTCAGGGGTATCCGCCGCCGGCGCGGTGATTAAAGACGCAAAAATCAGCAATGAAAACACCGGGATTCAAAATACCGCAACCAAAAAATCAACGGCCAATTCCGGCGTTGATCTTGGCGGACAAGAATAAATTTTATACAGGAACTGCCAATAATGATAAGTTTAAAGACAGCAATGATCATGTTTGCCCTGCTGGTTTCAGCTTCACTGTATTCCGGCGAATCTGTCCCGAAGTCCTATTCGGATCTGGACAGAAATATTGTCAAGGCCTATAACAACAACCCGAGAAACACCACTGAAGTTTATGTAAACTCGATGCTTATTCTGGAAAAGTCCGCCAAAGAGGAAAACCCCAACGGCAAAGCCTGGCAGTTAAAGGCAAAGAAGTTAATTACGGTATCATGCTTCTACGAATGCACACAGGCCATAGACAAGAAGCTCTATAAACAGGCTTACATATGGGCGAAACGAGGCGAAAAAAACGGCACCACCATCGGCAAAGTCGGCGAGGTTCCGGTTAAAAACCTTTATGATTATTTGACCTTTGCAACCAAAGAGCTGCAGGAGACTACAGTGGTGAAAAACAGCAGTCCGGATGAACTGGCGCAGCAAATCGAAAATTATAAAGATATCAACATCGAATTAAGACTGCAATATCTCATCTCGCGCGGAGCAATTCTAAGAGCGCAATTAGAGACAGACGCATATTTTATTATGGAAGGCATCAGTTTTGCCTTGCCGGTCAGCGCCTTGTGATTAATTCATGCCTGATGGAGAAAACTGAGAATGTTTAGGTCTGCCGTTTTGTTGATAGCAGTTTGCAGTACGCTGATTTTTTTAAATCTCGGCTGTTCCTCCGTCGGCTCCTATCAGTCGAAGGAAATTACCGATAAATCCATTCGCAACAATATTCTCCAGCAATGTTCCCTGTATGAGGGGCCGATGCGCAATCCGGTGATTGTTATTCACGGCTTCCTCGGTTCAAAACTGCGCAAAACCGCGGACGGCAAGGAAATATGGGGGTCGTTCAGCCCCCTGGATTCGGTTTTCGGCCCTTACGATCAGCAGATCCGTGATCTGGCCTGTAAAATGTCCAGAAGCAGCAGCCTGACGGAACTGGATAAAACCGTTGAGCCGTACTCGTTCCTGGAGATGGTGAAAGTTCAATTCCTGGGAATTCCGATTAACGTAAACGCTTACGAGGATATGCTGGCCATCCTGCGTAATTCGGGATATACTCAATATGAAAAGCCGCTGCCGGCGGGTAAGCATTTTTATTCTCTTTTTCCGTACTATTACGACTGGCGCCGCGACCTGCCGTATAATGCCGCCAGGCTGCATGAGTACATTCTGGCGAAAAGAGCCTATCTGCAAAAAAACTATGAAAAACTTTACGGCCTTAAAAATTACGACGTCCAGTTCGATATCGTGGCTCACTCGATGGGCGGGTTGCTCGCCGGATATTATCTGCGCTACGGCGACGCCGATCTGCCGGCGGACGGCTCGGCCCCGGAAATAACCTGGAAAGGCAGTCATTACGTTGACAAAGTGCTGATTGTCGGCACGCCCAACGCCGGATTCCTTGATACCTGCCAGGAATTGATTTACGGCTTGCAGGTGGCCCCCGGCACACCGACTTTCCCGCCGGCAATGCTCGGCACTTTTGCCACTTACTATCAGATGATGCCGACATACGGTTTCCGTTCCGTGCTGTATGAGGACGACCCTAACGGCGCGGAAGTGGATATCTTTAATCCGGAAGTGTGGATTCAAATGAAGTGGGGACTGGCGGATCCAGCCCAGGATAAGTATCTGCAAATATTGCTGCCGGAAATTAAGGATCCGCAGGAAAGACGCGCCATCGCGCTGGAACATCTGACCAAATGCCTGCGCCGGGCCAGACAATTCTCGGCCGCGATGCAGGTGAAAGCCAGACCTCCCGATAATGTTGCGCTGTTCCTCTTTGCCGGCGATGCGATAGAAACCAGCCGCACTGCCACGGTCAACCGCAAAACCGGCGAATTCAAGGTCGTTGAATACGCCCCGGGCGACGGCAAAATCCTTACCTCAAGCGCACTTTTTGATCTGCGTGAAGACGGCTACTGGACGCCGTATCTGCGTTCGCCGATCACCTGGCACGGCACTTTTCTGCTGAACGCCGCCCACATGGGAATAACTAAAAGCAGCGCGTTCAACAGCAATGCCTCGTTCTGTCTGCTGGTGACTCCCAGCGTGAAACAGGATAAACGGGATAAAAAGACACTCGATCTGCGCCAGGAACTGCCTAAAACAATCCAGTACCTGGGCGACGGCATGTTCGACGAGAAAGATGATAATCCGGCTCCGGCGGCCAAGCCGGCAAAGTGAAATTAATTCCGCTCCACCGGCGGCGGAGCGGAATCGGGAAAGTCTAACCTAAATCAGCGACTACCGGAGTTCTGGCGGCTCTGGTTTCGTCCATCCGTTTTACCGGAGTCGTCACCGGGGCCTGCTGAATCTGTTCCGGATTCGTCTCGGTCATTTTGGCGATTTCAATCATCGCTTCGATAAAGCTGTCAATCGTATCCTTCGACTCGGTCTCGGTCGGCTCGATCATCAGCGCTTCCGGAACAATCAGCGGGAAATATATCGTCGGCGGATGATAACCGCGGTCAATCAGGGCCTTGGCAATATCCAGCGCATGCACGCCTTTAGCAACCTGGCGGGTCGCGGAAAACACGCATTCGTGCATCGAAAAACGGTCATATTTCTGATCGTAATAAGGCGCCAGGCGGCAGCGGATGTAGTTCGCGTTGAGCACCGCGTTCTCGCTTACTCTTCTGAAGCCTTCTTTGCCCAGCGTGAGCATATAGGCATAAGCGCGCAGGATAATGCCGAAATTGCCGTAGAAAGGCGCGATATAGCCGATGCTTTCCGGGTAGTCGTATTCCAGCGCGTAAGTGCCGTCGGAACGCTTGGCGACGCGGGAAATCGGCAAATACGGGACGAGTTTTTCCGCCACTCCGACCGGGCCGGAACCGGGGCCGCCGCCGCCGTGCGGAGTCGAAAACGTTTTATGCAGATTGACGTGCATCACATCAAAACCCAGATCGCCGGGGCGTACCCGTCCGATGATGGCGTTGAAGTTGGCGCCGTCGCAATAGCACAGGCCGCCAGCTTCATGAACCAGGCGGCAGATTTCCTTGACGTTGGGGTCGAAAAGACCCAGCGTATTCGGACAGGTAAGCATCAGGCCGGCGACTTCCGGGCCGAGATTTTTCTTCAAATCTTCCAAATCCACGTTGCCTTCGCTGTCGGATGCGATTTCGACGGTATCGAAACCGGCGACCGCCGCGCTGGCGGGGTTGGTGCCGTGGGCTGCGTCCGGAATCAGCATGACTTTGCGTTTATCATCCTTGCATGCCTTGTGGTAAGCGGCAATCAGCATGACGCCAGCCAGTTCGCCGTGCGCTCCGGCCAGCGGCTGCATGGTGCAGGCGGAGAAGCCGAGCAATTCGCTAAGGATGCGTTCCGCTCCGTAAATCACCGCCAGCGCCCCCTGGGTGAGCGCGCCGCCGTGCCGCAGCTGCGGCAGCAGGGGGTGCAGTTCGGCGAATCCCGGCAGCGCCGCGATCCGCTCATGGAATTTCGGATTGTATTTCATGGTGCAGGAACCGAGCGGATAAAAATTGGTGTCCACTCCCATATTTTTACGGCTCAGCGCAGTAAAATGGCGGATTACTTCCTGTTCGGACACTTCCGGCAGTTCAGCGGATTTTTTCCGGCGGAACTGCGGCGGAATGGCGTTCACTTGCGGCACATCGGCCTTCGGGATGGAAGATCCTCTGCGGCCGCTTCTGCTTATTGAGAATATCAGTTTCACAGTACAGCCTCCAATGCATTGGCCAGGGCTTTGATCTCTTCCCTGGTACGTTTTTCCGTTACGGCGATCAGCAGCTGGTTCTTCCGGTCGGGATAATAGCGTCCGAGCGGGAATCCGGCGGCAAAGCCTTTGTCAATCATTTTGCCGACAACTTCGGCGGCATCGCCGGGCAGACTGATGACGAATTCATTGAAGAACGCATCGCCGCCGACCGGTTTCACCCCGCCTATCTTCAGTATTTCGCTGCGGGCGAACGCGGCTTTGGCGGCGCAGAGTTCAGCGACGTCAATCAGTCCCTGCTTGCCCATGCAGCAGAGATAAACCAGCGCGGTGAGCGCGCAGAGACTTTCGTTGGAGCAGATATTGGACATGGCGGAGGCGCGGCGGATGTGCTGTTCGCGGGTTTGCAGCGTCAGCACGAAGCCGTCTCTGCCGTCCGAATCAACGGTGCGTCCGCAGATTCTGCCCGGCATCTTACGCATATGTTTTTCCGTGGTGGCCATGAAGCCGAGATACGGGCCGCCGAAACTCAGCGGAATGCCGATGCTCTGGCCTTCGCCGGTAACAATATCAAAGCCCATCTCGCCGGGCGGGGTAAGCACTGCCAGCGCCACCGGATAACAGGAACAGACCGCCAGCGCGCCTTTGGCATGAGCATGGGCGGTGACTTCCTCCCACGCTTCGATTGTGCCGAAAACGTTCGGATACTGAACAATTACGCAGGCGGTGTTTTCAGTGATCGCCTCCATCAGCTGCTTCTGCGCGGAATCATCGGTTCCGGACGGAACCTGAATAAGTTCGATGTCCAGGTTGCTGCTGTAGCATTCGATCATCCGGCGGAAAATCGGCGATACGGCCTCGGATATCACCGCCTGCCGGCGGCGGGTGATTCTGCCGGCCATCATCATGGCTTCAAACAGCGCGGTGCCGCCATCGTACAGCGAGGCATTGGCAACGAACAGCCCGGTCAGCCGGCAGATCATCGACTGGTATTCATAAATCGCCTGAAGCGTGCCCTGCGAGGCCTCCGGCTGGTACGGCGTATAAGCGGTGTAGAATTCGGAGCGTCCGGTGATTTCACCGACCGCGGCGGGAATTATGTGGTCATAATATCCGGCTCCGAGAAAGTTTACGAGTTGAGTGGCATTTCTGGCTGCAAGTTCATTGAGGTGTCTTACCACCTCGTATTCAGACAGACCGGAATGCAGAGTGTCCAGAGACGGCGGCGGAGACTTGATCTGCGCCTTTTCCCACATCTGCTCAAAACTGTCGCAACCGACAGTCTTGAACATCTCTTTGACATCCGCCTCAGTATTGGCAATGTACGGCAATTGAACATACCCCCTGTTTAAATTCATGCAATAAAAAGAGACAAACCCGGTCTTCTCCACTGTAAGAAAAAACCGGGTTGCAAATCACGGTCAAGCTCAGGACAGCTCTTTCAGATACCTATCGTAGGCATCGACGTTCATCATATCGTCAAGCTCGGAAGTGTCGATATTGGTGAGCTTGCATAGCCAGCCTTTGTCTTCGGGGGATTCATTGATCAGGTTCGGCTCGTCTTCGAGCGCGTCATTGATCATGACCACTGTTCCGCTGACCGGGCTGTAAATGTCGGAGGCAGCTTTGACTGACTCGACCACGCCGAGGGTGTCGCCGACGATGAAATCATCATCTTCGGACGGCAGTTCGACGTAGGTGATGTCGCCCAGCTGCTTTGCGGCATATTCGGAAATGCCGATTGTTGCTTCTTCGCCATGGATTTCAACCCATTCATGATCTTCTGAATAGTACTTCATTTTTCACATCTTCCCTTATTTAATTTTTATGTAATGGCAAAAAATATTTGAAACATTGCATTTAAACATTTTAAAGATAAAATTCAAGGATAAAAACTAAAAATTACAGTTTTTTTTACAGTTTTTTTCTAGCCGACCCGTTTTTATTAAATGGAAGTTCGCAAACTGTTCCGGGTATCTGCGCCCTGCCGGCTTCCAGAATTACCTTGCTGCCCAGGTCAATTCCCGCGTCAATATCAATATAAGCCATCGCGACCGCCATTCCAAGCGACGGGGCGAAAGCGCCGGAAGTAACTTTCCCGATCACCGTGCTGCCGTCAAGAGCGAATACGGTTGCGCCTTCGCGCGCGGCGCGTCTGCCGTCAAGCACAATTCCGACCAGCTTTTTCGCCGGCTCATCTCCGGCCAGCGCATTTTTGCCGATGAAATTACGGTCCGGGTTTTCGTCCAGTTTAAGCATATCGGCGTAACCGGCTTCAATCGGGGTGGTGAACAGATTCAATTCATGCCCGTAAAGCGCATAGCCCATTTCCAGGCGCAGCGTGTCTCTGGCACCGAGTCCGGCCGGCTTCACGTTTTTCAGCGTCAGCAGATATTTCCACATCTCAACCGCCTTGTCCGCGTCGAAATATAGTTCGAAGCCGAGTTCCCCGGTGTAGCCGGTGCGGCTGAGCAGACATGGGATGGAATTGATAACCGTTCGGGCCCAGTAAAAATACTTCGGCAGGGCGGCGATATCCAGACCGGCTTCAGCCAGCACATCAGCGCTTTCCGGCCCCTGCAGGTCTATTTTCGCGGTATTGTCGGAAACATCCTCAAACACAATGCCGTCAGGCAAATTGGAACAGATCTGTTCCGCATCACCATATCTTGTGCCGGCGTTTACCACAATGAAAAAATCATCTTCGCCCATGCGGTAGACGATTAAATCATCCATGACTTTGCCGTCGGGATTCAGCAGAAAGTTGTAGCGGCAGACACCAATTTTCTGGTCGCATACCGGACGGGCCAGAATATGGTCCAGCGCGGCCGCGGCCCCTTCACCTTTCACCGTAAATTCGCCCATGTGGCAGATGTCGAAAATAGAAACATGCTGCCGGGTATGATTATGTTCGGCAATAATTCCTTCAGCATACTGCACCGGCATGTTCCAGCCGGCGAACGGCACCATTTTCGCGCCGGCAAGCACATGCTGCTCATACAGCGGCGTGCTTTTCATTTCTTCTTCTGACATATCAGTACCTCTTTCGGCATTTTATTATAAATAATACTTTTGTTCAATTTATTAAACGCAGGTGAATTATATATCCGTTTAAACTAAAGTCTAATTTTGAAATACAAAATTCCAACTTTTTTTATGAGATTATTATTTTACGCCGGCGTTTTGTATTCGCCGGGTGTGTTATACCGCCTCTTTAAAGCTGCCGGTTTCGATGAAACGCAATGCCGCGCGGCGGACTGACGGCAAAAACATCATGAAAGAATGCTCGGCCAGAACAATGATATGATCTTTCTGCGTCGCCAGCCTGGTCAGGCAGATCGCCACTTCAAAGTCATATTTCCCGGCGATTATCCCGATTTCGACACTATCCGGAACCGGCACGGAGTGAACGTATGCGCCGGCTTCGCTGCTTAGTTCCGGCAGCGGTTTAAGCAGATTCCCGGATACCGGCAGCATCTTAAGCAGCAATTTGGCGGCATACGATCCGAGATTGGGCGGCGCCAGCATCACAATCCGCTTGATCCTGTCCGGCGTAAGCTCCTCGCCTGTCCAGTCGTTGCCGACCGCCAGATGTCCCAGCGCTTCCCTGGTGACAATCCCGCCGAGACTGTGGGTGACGATATTGATTTTCATCTCCGGCGGACTTTCCCGGACAATTTTCTCCAGAAACAACTTAAAATCACCGGCGTGACGGCTGATCGTCTGCATTGAAGTATGGTAATCGTAAATGTATACTGCAAAACCGGCCTTGCGGAAAAACTTGGCCAGAGAATAAAGGTAAAAACTGCGGTGGATCAGCCCGTGAATCAGCACCACTATCTCATTACGGTCGTTTTCCGGCGCCGGCGGCAGATAATAGTTGTATCTTTTTCCGGCAAAAAAATCTTTTAAATCTTTAAACATCGCTATTCTCCACGGCCATCTCCGCAGCCATTTTTTTCAGTCCGGTAAAATCCAGTTTGCCGCTGCCGAGCATCGGAATCTCTCTCGCATAGTAAAAATTTTCCGGACGCGGAACCCACAGGTTCGGCAGATTACGGCTTCTTAACTCCTTGACAATATTTTGCGGATCAAGCATTTGATCCGAGTAAATGACGACCAGTTTCTCGCCCTTTTTGCTGTCCTCCGCGCCGCACACCGCGATGCAGCGCGTTTCAGAGTGAATTATCTCATTGATTTCCTTTTCCAGCAATTCATGCGGCACCATTTCGCCGGCAATCTTGCTGAACCTGGAAAGCCGCCCGGTGATAGTAATATACCCCATATCATTCATGTGCGCAATGTCGCCGGTAAGATACCAGCCGTCCCGGATGACTTCAGCGGTTTTTGCCGGATCGTTGAGATACCCCTGCATCACGGTCGGGCCTTTGACCACAAGCAGACCGTCTGTATCCGGCGGACGGAGTTCAAATGTATCCGGATCAACGATTTTGGCGCTGATGCCGGGCATCGGCGTACCGATGCTGCCACGCTTGCCGACGCGGACGCCCAGGTCGAGAACCGAACTGGCGACATTGATCGAGACCACCGGCGAAAGTTCGGAGCAGCCGTAGCCTTCGGCCACGGCCAGTCCCGTCATTTCCTGGAATTTGTCGGCTATGTCGTTGCGCAGCTTCTCCGCTCCGCTGATCACCAGCCGGAGCGAAGCGAAGTCTTTGGGATCGCAGCGGCGCATGTAGGTTTGCAGGAAACCCGGAGTCGCCATCAATGCCGTCAGTTTATTGTTGCGGATCGCCTGGCCGACGGCCTGCGCGTCCAGCGGATTGGGAATATAAACCACTTCCGCGCTGTAAACGATCGGCAGCCACAGGCAGACCGTCAGCCCGAAGGAATGAAATATTGGCAGATTGCCGGCAATTTTGTCTGAACTCCGCCAGTTCATAATGCGGATGAACGAAAATAAATCGCTGTTGATGTTGTGGTGCGACAGCATGATTCCTTTCGGAATACCGGTGGATCCGCTGGAAAAAATCACCACGCCAGTCCGGTAGACATCGCGATAACTGACCGGCGAAAGCAGTTTCATCAAAATAACGCGCGGTATCAGCAGCGCCGCCAGAAACGCCTGAATCTTTTTAAACTTCGTGATCTTCGCGGCGACATCCTCCAGGCAGACCATTTGCGTGAACGGCTCCATTTTCAGTTTGGCTAAAAATATTTTGCTGCTCAGGATGCAGCGCAGTCCGGCCTGTTCAATCGCAATGCGGTTCGATTCGCGGGATGCGGTGAAATTAAGCAGGGCCGGAACTTTATCGGCCATCATCACCGCCAGGATTGAAACCGCCGCCGCCGCGCAGTTTGGCATCATCACGCCGACATATTTGTCCTCAGCCGGGGCCAGCCTGCGGATTTCGCGGCTCAGCAATATGGCTTTCACGAACAGCGGAAAATTGCGGAATTCCTTCTGTTCTGCGCCGTTGAACTCCTTTATCAGTTTGCGGAACGGATGCCGCGTCGCCTGCCAGGCAAACTGGCTGTGCAGCGGCCGTTCATGTCCGTCTGGTATGCGCTCCGTTTCGGCAGCCATTTCCGACAGTACCAGCCGGATCTCGTAGCCGGAAAGGTCTTTGCTTATCGGCTTGCCGATGGTGACCGAGGCCGGATGCCGCAATTGCAGCGGCATCCGCAGCTTTATTTTGCCGTAGTAATAAGTGAAAATAAATCCCCACAGCATTCCCAGCCGCACCGGAATCACCGGAACTTCCAGATCGGGGGGAATCATCGAGGACAAACCTTTCCGGAAATTCATCATGATCCCGTTGCGCGTAATCCCGCCTTCCGGAAAAACACAGACGATTTCGCCTTGCCGCAGCAATTCATGCGTCTTCAGGAAAAGCTGATGCAACTGTTTAGGCCTGGCCGCCGGAACTTCAATAAACCCCGCCCATTTCACAAATGGATACAGCCACGGGTAGCGGTAGAAGGTCTCATGCATCATAAAATGCACCGGCCTTGACGTGCAGCGCGAAATCAGCAGCGCGTCAACAAATGAAACGTGATTGGCCACCAGCAGCGCCGGCCCCTCCTCCGGAATATTCTCCTCTCCGTAAGTCCGCACCCGCAGCAGCGTATGCGACAGCGCCAACCCCGCCAGCCGCCACAAAAACCGCGGCTCCCGCCAGAATACTATAAGCGCGAATAAAACAGCAACGGGCAAAGCACCCCAAAAACATTGCATGCAATTTACACCACTACCAAAAATTTTAAATAAAACAAAAATACCTGCAACTGAAAAAAATGCTATACCTGTAATCACGTTCTGAACAGAAAAAAAACTATTGCGGTCGGCAGCTTTTATGAACCGCAGTTGATATGCTCTAACCGGAGTCCACGCCAATACGGCTGAAGTCCAAAATAATGCAGAAAACAACAAATTGGAATGAAACACCTGTATATAGTATGCCAGTATGGGGAAAACTATCATACCAGTCAAGCCAAGAGGAACTAATCCCAACTCAACATGACCGCGCGAAAGACGGATTGCAACGAAGCATCCTGCCCCCAATCCCAATAGCAAAATGATTAAGAGAAAAGACACATCTGGCAATGTGATAAATGCAGGATTACAAAGAGTTGCCAAATAAAAGACCATTGAAAAAAGCAGTACCCCGACAATATATTCTGTACGAATAATTATCCGAATCATGCGGTCTTTTGAATTATTCGCCGAAATCTGGCTGCTGTCAACATGCTTTCTATGTGATATTGCGATTGCGCAAAAAAAGCTGATTATTGCTGGTAGAATCCATAAGCATAAGGCAAGGTGTATAGGTATCATTATCTTAAAAGCGGTTACTATAACAATTACCCCAATAAGCATTGCTGCAAAATTTGTGCTAAGTAACAATCCGGTGATTTTGGGATATTCAGATCGTGGAAAAATATTCGGGAGCAACCCTTTAATTACTGTGGAACAAACCGCATTGTCCAAACCCAGCAGGAACACCACAAGCATTCCGGCAAATATTCCTGCATGACCACCCATCCAGTAGAAACTTAATATAAAAAGGAAGATTATAATTTCGCATAACTTGGCTATGACAATAAAACGTTTACGGACAATGCAAGTGCTAAAAAAGCGAAGAAGCATTGGAAAGATTAAAAAAGGAATAAAATAACACATTAACCAACCTAATCCAGAAAAATCCGCGCCTTCCGTAAGAGAATACATAAACACGAAAGCATTAAGTGTACTACAGAAAGCCATTCCGGCGAATGGGAAGATGCTGGCTTGACTAGGTTGGTTATCTGCCATGCTGCAAGGATTTCCTTTGTGTATTGCTAACTATCAGGTTAGTCCCGCGACTGCGGGATGCCTCTGTGGTTAACTTGTACTAATCTTTTTTCGGAATATACAGTACCTGGCCGGCGCGGATGGAATCATTTTTCATCCGGTTGGCTTTCCTGATCTCGTCAATTTTAACTTTGTGCGCTTTGGCGATAATATTCAAAGAGTCCCCTGATTCAACGGGGTATTTTACAAACGGCCCGGCGCCGGCTGGAATGGAAGTGTTGGCGGCGACGGTATCGTTGATAACTTTCGTGGTCTGCTCGGCAATGACATTGACCAGCTTGTTCATTTCTTCCTGCCGGGCGGCCTTGTCGTCTTCGATTTTCTTATTTAATTCAAGAATCTGCCTGATGAGCTCCTGATTGCTCTGCTCCAGCGCCTGATTGCGTTTTACCAAATCCTGGCAGCGCAAATCGAGGTCGGAAACCTGGCTCTGAACCCCATCAATGCGGTTGGCGTTTCTGGCGGCGTCATCCTGAAGCTGTTTCACGTTCCGGGCAAGCTGTTTATTCGTCCGGCTGTTATCGCTGGAACTGGCGGACAGTTCGCGGAGTTTCACCTGCTCTTC
>JBAWXM010000132.1:0-13041 GCA_037144075.1 Lentisphaerota bacterium
GCGTTCCGGAAAATTTTCGTCGTACTTTGTTTCAGCCATGATACCTGTCTCCTTTATTATTAGTTTTGCGCAGTCGCGTAATTACGATGCGCTTTAATTAGTTATCTCGCACAAAGACGCAAAGACACAAAGAAATCCTTTTTTTACCACAAAATTACACGAAAGTGAACAAGAACCAGTAGTCAGCGAATTAATGCGGGAATACACGCCGTAATTCGCTGACCCACTTTTTTTTCGTGCCACGCCTGCGGCGGGTAAACTTTTTCGTGCTTTTCGTGGTTAAACATGTTTTCTATTTTCTATACACCTATGTTAAGTATTTAATATACCAAATCAAGAAATAACCGCAAATTATGTTTGATTTTGGCCACTATTCCACCATTAAAAGCCTTTTAATTGTGTTATTAATTATTTTATCATTGCTTAATATTATACATCAATAACTGAACAAAAGCAACATCTTTTTTAACTTTTTTTGAAAATTTATTGCAGTCAGCAGTAATCGGTGTAGGAGATTTTTGTTTTTGAATATGGCATGATGTCAGGGAGATTCAGCCGATACCGGGATATGAAAGTTACAGTAAAGCTAAAAGCGGCGCAGGGTCGCCGCATTCCAAAGTCAGGCTTTGCCTGACGAAGAAAAAATAGGGATCAAAAATAATGCGATCTTCTCTACCAGAATACATGCTCATGCACTTGACAAGCGATATGAAACATGATATAATTACCTTGCAATTTCAAAGTAAGGATTTTAATTTACATGATAAAACGACATTATGCCACGTTGCTTTTTGAATATCTTGAATTGTTTCCATGCGTTGCCATCCTCGGCGCCAGACAATGCGGCAAAACCAGCTTATTGCAGGAATTGCCGAAACCATGGAAACGTTACGACATGGAGAAAATTGATGATTTCAACCGGATTTCGCGTGATCCGGATCTCTTCTTCAGGCTGAATCCTAATCAGGCGGCAATTGATGAAAGCCAGCTTCTGCCGGAACTTTTTCCGGCATTGCGAGTGGCCATAGACAGCGACAGAAGCCGCAACGGGCGATTCGTGCTGACCGGGTCCAGTTCGCCGGCATTGCTAAAGTCCATCGCGGAAAGCCTGGCCGGCAGAATTGCCGTCATTAATCTTTCGCCGTTTACTCCAGCCGAAGCTTTCGAGGTTGCAGAATCAGATTTTTACCGCCTGGCAGGGCAAACTAAGAACCCGCATGAAATCGTCGATGCGCTGAACGCCCGGCTTGACGCGCGGCAACTGCATGATTACTGGCTGCGCGGCGGCTACCCGGAAGTATGGCTCAAGAACAATCCTAGGTTTTCCAGCTTATGGATGCAAAATTACCTGCAAACCTATATTAACCGGGATATTGTAAGGCTGTTTCCCGGCCTGAATTCCAATAAATATCAGCTTTTCGTCCAGATGCTGGCAAATCTGTCCGGGCAAGTCATCAATTACTCTGATATTGCGCGCGCGCTGGGCGTATCTCAGCCGACTGTCCGCGATTATTTCCAGATCGCCGATGGTTCGTTCGTCTGGCGGAACATCCCGCCGTATGAAAAGAATGCGGCCAAACGGATTGTCAAACACCCAAAGGGGTTTCTGCGCGATTCCGGACTGCTGCATTTTCTGCTGCATCTTAACCGGCTTGATGACCTCATGGCTCATCCGGCAATGGGACATTCCTGGGAAGCAATGGTAATGGAAAACATCATCCGCGGATTCTCTATCGCCGGCTCCGCGTTTGACTATTATTATTACCGTACTTCCGCGGGCGCTGAAGTCGACCTGGTGCTGGAGGGAGAATTCGGGCTGATCCCGGTCGAGGTGAAGTATTCCAGCAAAATCACCAGTCGCGGATTGCGCGGCATTACCGATTTTATCCATGAATACAAGTGTGATTTCGGCGTAGTAGTTTCAAATGCGGAACGCCCGGCGTTAATTACCGAAAAACTGATTGAAATACCTGTTGCCGCGCTTTAAGCGAACAAATTTTTGGCCACCGATTCAGCCCATTCCCGCTATTGATTCCTGAATTTTACGGGGTAAATTGTAAAGCGTTTACAGAGGATGTAATTAAAAAATTACCGGAGTTTTAGAGCAATCTTATTGGAGTAAAGTTGTGAAACCTTATTTTGTTTTAATCTTTTTCATTGCCGCCGCATCGTTAATTTTACAAACTTCCTGCACGTCCTTGAACACCGAAGCGGAGTGTCTGAAAAGTGGCAAGGAGCATTACGAAAAAGAGCAGTATGACAAGGCGATTAGAGATTACACCAGAGCCATTGAACTGAAACCGGACAGCGCGGAAGCATATAAAGAGCGCGGCAATGCGTATTCCGAACTAAAGCAAAATGACAAAGCTATCCAGGATTATACTACCGCGATTAAGTTGAAGCCGGACTACGCAAAAGCATTTTATAATCGCGCTTTATCTTATTTTGAGCTGGTGCAATACGACAAGGCGATTCAAGACTTCACTAAAGCCATTGAATTAAAACCAGACGATGTAGAGGCCATTTATTTACGCAGCCGTGCATATTATAAAGTTCAACTATATGAGAAGGCCATTCAAGACTGTTCAAAAGCTATCGGATTAGACCGGAACTTCGCAAAGGCATATTATGCTCGCGGTTTTGTATATGATAAACTGAAGCAATACGATAAAGCAATTAGTGATTGCTCTATGGCTATAATATTAAAGCCTGACATTATTGTCGCATACTTGGTTCGCGGTAATACATACGCGCATTTAAAACAATATAACAACGCGGTGCAGGATTGTTCAAAAGCTATCGAATTAGACCGGAATTTCGCTGAAGCATATTATATCCGCGGGTTAATTTATAGTGAACAGGCGCAATACGACAAGGCGGTTAGAGACTATTCGAAAGCCATTGAATTGAACGCGGATTACGCGGTAGCGTATAGAGAGCGCGGTCTCGCATATCAGAATCAGAAACAATACGATAAGGCAATTCAGGACTATTCGAAAGCCATTGAACTGAAACCGGATGAAGAAAAATATTCACTTCGCGGCGGTGCATATTTTTATATGGAACAATACGACAAGTCTATTCAAGACTATTCCAAATCCATTGAACTGAAGCCGGGTGGGAAAAAATATTTCATCCGCGGAGCAATTACTTTGATCTGAAAAAATATGACAACGCCATTGCAGATTTTTCCCGAAGCATCGAATTAAACCGGGATTATCAAACCGCATATCATTATCGCGGTGCGGCATATTGTAAACTGAGAAAATACGATAAGACTATTTTTGACCGTTCTAAAGCAATCGAGCTAAAACCGGATGATATTACTTCATATACATGCATTATGGAAATATGTCTTATTTGCCAGCCGGACCAGTTCAATAAATGGCTCAAACAATTTGAGACGGCGATTCCCGAAGGCAAATTATCTAAAGATAGTTTGCTTATTAAACTTTATCTGGTCTGCCTCAATAAATGCATCCGGAATGAACCCCGGACGGAGATTGAAAGCCGGCTGGATGCGCTGCTCAAGGAAAAAATTGAGCTTGACTGGTCTTTTGAACTGACCGACGAATGGCTGGATAATCCGAAAAACGGTTTGACGCCGGAGCAGATCAAATACATCCGCGAGTTAACCGATAAGGTCAAAGCATCGCAGAAGAAATAAGCAACACCGCGGCAGAGTCCGCGAGGCATCAAAGACAAAAGCAGAAGATTTAGAATCCAAAGCGCAACAGGTGTAATTCCAGCATATTTTCGCACGGAGGCGCGAAGGGAACAACTACTTAAAAATGCCGCAGGAAACAGCCCCTTCAAGTCAGACTGCAATTAGCAAATAGCAAGTACAACCAGAGATGACACAACAGCATCGGATGCAGTGTCTTTACGCCAGTTTTAGCTCGAAGGTGAGACGGCGGTTGACGGCGCGGGCGGCTTTTTCCATCGTTTGCAGCGTGATTGACGGGTTGTCGGGGTTGAGCAGGCGGTCAATTCCGGCGCGGCTGGTGTGCATTCTCCGGGCGAGTTCAGTTTTGGATATTTTCATTTCCTGCATGGCCTGTTCAAACTGCCACGCCAGCACCCGTTTGACGGCGGATGCTTCGCACTCGTCCAGCAGATTGTTTTCTTTCAGAAAATCGTCAAAACTGCCGCCGATATGTTTATTCTGTTTTTTCATAATTTACTTTTCCTGTATTGATTAAGCCGGTGCATGGCGGTTTCAAGTTCATTTTCCGGGGTTTTCTGCGACTTCTTAATAAAACCGTGCAACAGTATCATCAAACTATTGTCCACCGTGAACAGCGCTCTGGCAATACCGCCGGGAATATTTATTCTGACTTCCCACAAATCAGCCGCCATTTTTCGCACAACCGGCATTCCCAGCGGCCAGCCATATTGTACGACTTTAATTTCTGTCCCAATGGCTTTTCTCGTTTCCTGCGGCAGCTCCAGCAGCCATTCCCGGACTGGCTCCCTGCCGTTTAAAGTCCGGAAAAACACCACATTTAAAATTATGCCGCCGCTTTGCATAGATAGATTATAGTATCTTTTTTGGTACATGTCAAGCCGCAGCAATGTTTATTTGTGATTTTTCGTAAGTCTATATCTATTTCAGCGGCGTCAGTTCCTGTTAAAGCGTAATATTATCGCATATTTCAATATCCAGTCTCGCAAGGCGGGAGAATATCCAAGGCAATAAATGCATCTGTCGCCGCTACTCTTATTGTCCGCGGCGATACTTATTGCTGCCCCAGGGGAGGTCTTCCAGCAGCAGGAACATCGCGCCGTTGCGGAAGGTTCCGCCTTTGATCAGAAAACCTGCGGCGGCTTTCTGGAGGGAACTCTTTTGCGGCAGCGAATCAAGTCCAAGTTTATCCGCGTTTTCGCCGAAAATACGGGAGACGGCTTCGGATTTATGGGGAAACGGGTAGAGATAGCCGGCGCGCTGAAATAGAATGATATTGGATTCAGGGCTGAGAATCTGTTCAAACTGATTGTCCAGCAGCCATGATTCGCAGACCAAGGCGCGGTGTTTCAGTTCCGGGAAATACTTTTTCATGAAGTCGACCGCCAGCTTCGCGGAATCCGCGCAGGCTTCAACCGTCATCGGGCCGATGGCCGGAATGTGAATGTCTATTACCGGATCGCCGGCTGACAAAACTTTTTTCCATTCGATAGTGTCGAGCGTTATTTGTCCGCTCTTTGCATAGCCATCCGGCGTAACCGGATTGCCGGTCACCGATGATGGCGTGTGCTGAAGCGCGGAAATCCAGGATCCGCATTCGCACTGGTCAATACCCGGCTCGTAAAGCAGTCCCTGCCGGTTATATCTGATACCGGCGGCTGACAACGCCAGAGTTTCGCCGGTTTTTATGTTCCGATAGACTTCCACGCGGTCAAAAAACTTGCAATGCGGTTTGAACTGAAGTCTGCCGAGGCGGAAAGTTTCGCCATGAATATGGCCTTCCAGCCAGCCGAGAATGCGGGAGGTAAGCCCGGCAAATCCGAGCTGGTTTTTATAATGTTCAACCCACACTGCCATATCGGAAAGGGTATCTTTCAGCACGTTTTCCGGATAACCTTTGCGCTGATACAAAGCAACGGCTTCGGGATAGCCGGAGAGCGCCAGCAGAAAATAGAAGCAGCCGGATTCCGCCGCCTGAAGACGTTTTACCGCCGGCAGCTGGCCGGGCGCAAGTTTCTTTTCAGCCCGGTAAAGCAGATGATGGTAGTGCCAGAGCAGCCGGACGGCGGCGGCATCAGACTCAAGAGCCGCTTTAGCCTGAAAAATTTCCTTAAGATGCTCCGGTTTAATTTCCGCCAGGGCGGCGTATTTACGGATAAACTCATCCTTGAGAAAAAAGATTTCGCCGAAAGACTTTTCAGAAGCCACCCATTCAGGGGCAATCAGCGCGGCTTCGTCTTCAGTAAAACCAAATTTTTCAACTATTTTAGCCAGGGTCATAGTGTTCAGTCCTTATTCAGAAATTCGATGGCCGCCCCGGCCATGAATGCAATGCCTTTGCGCAGCGCGTCGTCGTTGAAATTAAAGTTCATGTTATGCAGTCCAGGTGAATTTTCGCCCATGCCGATACTACAGAACACGCCCGGATAACGGGCCAGATAATAGGAAAAGTCTTCACTGCCCATTAAAGACCGTGGCATCTCAACCCAGTTGGCTTTGCCAAAATATTCCTGCGCCATTTTTTTGGCGAAGTCATAAATTTTTGCATTGTTCACAGTCGGAATATAAGGCAGCGAATATTCAAATTCATAAGCGGCGCCAAGCGCTTCGCAGATTCCTTTAACCGTGCGTTTGATCAACTCCGGCAGCAGTTCTCCAACTTCAGGATTGAGAAAGCGGACCGTTCCTTCAAGAATAACCGATTCCGGAATGACGTTGGCATTTTTGCCGCCCTCGAACCGGCATACGCTGATCACGGCCGCGTCCTGGGGCGACACGTTGCGGGAACATATTACCTGCAAGGCGTCAACCACTTTACAGCCGGCGACAATCGGGTCGATTGCAAGTTCAGGCCTGCTGCCGTGCCCGCCTCTGCCGGTTATGATGATTTTGAAGAAACCGGCGGCGGCCATAATCGTTCCCGGACGGGAGGATATGGTACCGACGGGCAAACCGGACATGCCGTGCAGCGCGAAAATTGCATCAGGTTCAGGGTCAAGCAGCGCCCCGGCTTCAACCAGCGCTTTGCCCATGGCGGCAATCTCTTCGCCGGGCTGAAAAACGAACCGGACCGAGCCGGAGATCTTTTCTTTGAACTCATTAAGCACCAGCGCCGCGCCAAGCAGCATGGCGGTATGGCCGTCATGTCCGCAGGCGTGCATTTTTCCTGGATATTCCGAGCGGTAAGGCAGTGCATTGATCTCGTCCATCGGCAGCGCGTCCATGTCCGCCCGCAAAGTGACGTTCCTGCCGGGTTTGCCGCCGCGCATAATTCCTACCGCATCAGTGCCGATAAAGGGTTTGAGCAGTTTTATATCGGTAAAGCCGAGAATATTTCTGACCAGCCTGGAAGTCTGCACTTCCTCCCCGGCCAGTTCCGGATATCGGTGAATATTCTGCCGGACACTGATGATTTCCGGCAGAATTTTATCCGTTATCTCAAAAATTTTATTTTTGAATGACATATGCTATTTACCGATTTCGTCAAAAACAAACCTGCCGGCAACAACCGTGGCTGCCGCCTTGCCGCGGAAATCCATTCCGTGGAAAGGAGTATTGCGGGATTTGGAACGGAATTTCGACGCGTCAACACAGAATTTCTTTTCCGTATCAATAATGGTGATGTCCGCCGCTCTGCCTTCCGCCAGCGTGCCGAAATCCATTCCCAGAATTTCCGCCGGCCCGACCGTGAATTTAGCCACAAAATCGCTTATGGAAAGTATTTTTTCATGGTAGAGTTCGGTCAGGCAGACCGGGATTGCGGTTTCCAGCCCGACGATACCGAACGGAGCGTAGTCGAATTCCACCAGCTTATCGGTGGCGGTATGGGGGGCATGGTCAGTGGCGATCACGGTAATTGTTCCGTCGCGGAGCCCTTCAATGACTGCCAGCCGGTCCTCTTCGGAGCGCAGCGGCGGATTCATCTTGTAATTCGTGTCGAATTTCTTTATATTATCGTCGGTCAGTGAAATATGATGAGGCGTGGCTTCCGCGCTGATCATAATACCGTTTTTTCTGGCGTTCCTGATCAACTCCACGCTTTCCTTCGCGCTGACATGCTGAATATGGATCTTCCAGCCGATCATCCGGGAAAGAATGATATCGCGGGCGATCATCAATTCTTCCGATGCGGAGGAAATGCCGCGCATCCCCAGGAGCGTTGACCACTTGCCTTCATGCATGACGCCTTCGCCTTTCAGGAAAGCGTCTTCGCAGTGGTCAAGAATCGGCAGGCCGAAGGATTTGGAATATTCCACGACATGCCGCATCAGTTCATGGTTCTGAATACATCTGCCGTCATCGCTGACTGCCACTATGCCGGCGCTTTTCAGGCTGCCGATTCCGGCCATTTCTTCGCCTTTAAGCTCTTTCGTCATGCAGCCGCAGGGATAAACCCTGACGACGCCGTTCTGTTCGGTATGCCGGCGGATATATTCAATGGTGCCGGCGCTGTCGGCCGGCGGGCTGGTATTCGGCATGGCGACAATCCCGGTAAAGCCGCCGGCCGCCGCCGCCATGGTGCCGGTGGCAATCGTCTCCGCCGTGGTGTTGCCCGGCTGCCGCAAATGGACATGCATGTCTGTGAAACCAGGCGCCACAACCAGTTTCTTCACGTTGATTATTTCCGGATTTTTAATTTTGGACGGATCGGTGATTTTACCGTTGCTGACGCCGATATCCATGACCGTGTCAATGCCTCTGGAAGGATCTACAACGCGGCCGCCTTTTAATATGTAACTGCTTTTTTCTGTCATTTTTTCAAACACCCCGCTACAAGGAACAATACCGCCATGCGGACGGCAAGCCCGTTGGTAACCTGTTCAAGAATTACGGATTGAGGGCCGTCGGCTAATTCCGAATCCAGCTCAACGTCACGATTGATCGGTCCCGGATGCATAATCATGGCGTCCGGTTTCAGATATTTGGCATTCTCCTTGTTCAGCCCGAAGAACCGGGCGTACTCGCTGGTGCTGGGGAAGAACCCGGCGCGCTGTCTTTCATGCTGGATGCGGAGCAGATTGATCACATCGGCTCCGGTCATGGCGTCTTTCAGGTTATGGCAGACCCTGACGCCGATCTGTTCGAAATCGCGCGGAACCAGGGTGGACGGGCCGGCCAGAGTCACATTTGCACCGAGTTTGATCAGCCCCCAGATATCACTGCGGGCCACGCGGCTGTGCAGGATATCGCCGACAATCGAGACGTTCAGCCCGGCGATGCGCCCTTTCTTCTGGCGGATGGTGAACAGATCCAGCAGCGCCTGGGTCGGATGCCCGTGGGCGCCGTCCCCGGCATTGATAACCCCGCTGCTGATATTTTTAGCGATAAAATTCTGCGCCCCGGCGCAGGAGTGGCGCATAACAATCAGATCGGCCTGAAGCGCTTCAATGTTTCTGGCGGTATCCAGCAGCGTCTCGCCTTTCTGCAGACTGCTGGAACTGGCGGTCATGTTGATGATGTCGGCGCTCAGCCGCTGCTCAGCCAGCTCAAAGGATACTCTGGTCCGGGTGCTGGGTTCGACGAAAAAATTCACCACGGTTTTGCCGCGCAGCGCCGGCACTTTTTTAAGGTTCCGCTCCGAAACTTTCTTGAACTCTTCGGCAGTGTCAAGAATCAGGACAATCTCTTCCGGAGTCAGGTCGTAGAGGCTCAACAAATCTTTTCTTGTCCAGTTTACTTCCATCTCATTCGCCTTTTTTTGGGTTTGACCAGTCAATTTCGTAGATACCGTCAGAACCGTCAGTTTCTTTAAATTCAACCAGAATCTTTTTGCCGTCTTCCGGAATGATATTCATGCCCGCGTAATCGGCCCGGATCGGAAATTCCTGGCTGCCGCGGTCAACGACGACGGCCAGCCGGATGAGTGACGGCCTGCCGTAACAGGTAATCGCGTCCAGCGCCGCGCGGATCGTCCGTCCGGAGGAAAGCACGTCATCGGTAAGAATTACCGCCTGATCATTCATATCGAACGGAATATCGGTTTCCCGGATTACCGGCAATGTAGACCTCATGCCGATATCGTCCCGGTACATTGAGGTGTCAAGCATGGCAAACTGCGGTTCGAAGCCGGTCTTCCGGGTGATTTTTTCAACCAGCCTGCGGGCAAACGGCACGCCCCGCTGCTGAATGCCGATGAACGCGAAATCCATCCCCCCTTTACGGGAAAATTCGGCGATGATCGCGTCCGCGACCCCTTCGATTGCTTCATCCATTTTACGGCTGTTATACAAACGTTTTTTAGCGGGCATAGATTTTCTCTGAATAAGTTCTTAAGTTTGTAAAAAATAACGCATCTATTTTAACTTTCCAATGCCATTTTTTTTGTTTTTTCAATTATTTTGCCATGACAGTTCCGGCAATCGCGCTTTTGAGGACGGGAAAATAGTTGTAAGTGTTTTCGCGCAAATCATTTAAATGCTTTTATGCCGTTTCTTTTGAGGTTGTTGAGCGGCGCGGCGATTCCGGCGAAAGATATTTTGCATTTTTTTTCTTTGCGCGATTTGCAATTATTCATCCGCTTCCATATTGTTAAAGCAGGGTTCCTAATTCTATGAAGTCCAACTAATCAAAGCAGAGAAAGGGTAAACATACATGGTCACAGGAATCGTTCTAGTAAATGTCGAACGTGCGATGCTGAGAGGCGTCATCGGCGAGGTCATGAAAATCAAAGGGGTTACGGAAGTTTTTACAGTGGCCGGCGAGTATGATCTCGTCGTTATGGTCCGCGTAAAATCCAACCATGAACTCTCTGAAGTAGTCGCCAATAAAATGGCTCATGACATCAAAGGCATTTCTCACACCAAAACGTTAATCTCGCTGCAAGCTCATTCAACTTTCGATCTGGAGAAAATTTTCTCCTGCTGACGGTCTCCATTAACTTAAAAACCCTGCCGGACGGATTGACCGCCCGGCTTTTTTCTGCGCAATGGCTCAATGGAGCAGTCATAATCAAAATGTGAATATTGCTGTTTTAAATGTAAAATACTTGATTTTTGCACATCTTACATTTATATTTTATGTGTGCAAAATATAAGTTTTATGATTATGACAAAAAATATCACAGACTACATCTTTAAAGTCCTGGGCTTGAAAGCAAAACTTGTTCCATACGCTGGCGCAAGCGCCTTGCCGTACCTGCTGCAAAGCAACTATTCTTTCTTTGTGGCAACTGTCGCCGCACAAAAATTCCTGCTGATGCACGATCAGCAGAAAATGCCGCTTACACCGCTTGCCATACTAAAACATCGCAATCTGCTCCGCGAACATTGGAACGGCCGGATTGTATATGCGGCAGATGCAATAGCCTCCTATCAGCGCCTCCGCCTGCTTCAGCGCCAAATGCCTTTCATCGTTCCCGGCCGGCAGTTGTATCTGCCGTTTCTTGGAATGGCTTTTTCCGAAACGGATAGGAAATCGAATAAGGAGTTTTCCGAACCCGGCATTCCCGCCATGCTTCTGATTTTAGGTATGCTCAATAAGCAAATTGATAACCCGTTGACGCTTGAAAGCATTGCGTCACGCTTTGACTATTCGCAAATGACCGTCAGCCGCGCCTTTGACGAGTTGGAGTATTTCTCCCTGGCAAGACGTGAAGTTCAAAAAGGCGGCAAGCATAAGCGTCTTGTATTCACCGCCGCCGGACAAACCTTGTGGAAACAGGCGCTGACGCTTTTGAAAACACCGGTCAGGCGGATCGTTGGACTTGAAACGCTGCCGGACGGATTGCCGGTTTGTATTGCCGGCGTCAGCGCTCTTGCCGGGAAAACGATGCTTTCCGAACCGGCGCAAGCTGAATACGCGACAACAATCAAAGCATACAATGCGCTGCGGAACGTTGAGACTCTGCCCAGGGCCGCCGCGCCTGTACTGCTTCAGCTTTGGATTTATTCACCCGCGCTGTTCGGGAATGATACGGTTGATCCGCTGTCACTGTATTTGAGTTTGAAAGACGACCCGGACGAACGCGTCCAGATTGCGCTTGACGAACTTATGAAAGGAATCAAATGGTAAAGGGATTGGAGCTTTTTCGCGAACACTTCATGGCTTACGCTGGAAATTATACTCTGCGCGGTTGAAAATTCAACTTTAGATGAATAGGATTGTGGATTGGATTTTTTTGATCTGACTGACGGGCGATATGAATATCGCCGGAAGGAGGAGCGGAAAAATACAACCGCAAGGCATTCATCCCGCGACTGCGGGATTGCGATCTTTCGAGTTTGGATTCGCACTCTTCGAGGCCTTCGATACCCCGGTATCGGCAACCTCTCAGAATACGAACCAATTCTCAAAACCTTCGCAATCTATAATTGAATTTTCAGCCGTGCAAAGTATATGTCCTGATCGGCGGCGCCGCGTGTGAAATTTTACTGGAGCGGGCGGCATTGCCGTTTCGGGTCACAAGGGATCTGGACATTGTGCTTTGTGCCGAATCGTTGAACGCTGAGTTCGGCAGGGCATTCTGGGATTTCGTCAAAGCCGGAGGCTATCAAATTCAGGAAAAAGCAGACGGCGGGAAAAATTTCTATCGCTTACGCAATCCCGCGAATTCAGGCTTTCCGGAGATGCTGGAGCTTTTCTCCCGCCTGCCGGACTCGTTTGCAGCAGCCAGTCAAACCAGGCTTGCTCCAATATATGTTGACGATGAAGTCTCCAGTCTGTCCGCAATTTTATTGAACAATGATTATTATGCTTTCATCCAAGCCCGCAAAATTCAGATTGACGGACTCTCGCTAATTTCTCCGGAAGGTCTGATTATTTTGAAAGCCAAAGCGTGGCTTGATCTTTCCGGACGCAGATTGCGGGGAGATGAGGTGGATTCTAGAAATATTAAAAAACATAAAAATGATGTCTGCCGACTTTTCGCGCTGCTGTCCCCGTCCTCGCGCATACACTTGCCGCCGGACATACGAAGCGACATGACGGAATTCTTGAAAAATCTGGAATCAGAAACTGTTGACCTCAAAGCAATGGGCCTGCCATTTACCATGGCCGAAATCATCTCAGGGTTGCACAATTCATTTGCAGTATAATTCCGCCACCGGCGGCTCGCCGGGCGTGATCCAGCGGTCCCGCAGTCGCGGGATTAGTCGCCAAAGGCGAAATGCATAAAGCCGGTCAGGCGACCGGCGCACCCGGGGTTTACTTCATTACCTTCATGCTCCGCGTCTGCGGGATGAAGCTGCCTTTTCTTATCCTGTCCATCCCTGTTAAATCTTCATGTCTTTCATCTGCGTCCATCTACGTCATCTGTGGATAATATTTTCGTGTCTTTGATTTTTTCGTGCTGCTATTCGTAATCTTATCCGTCAATTAAAAGTTCGGGAGGAGGGTCGCGAGGGGGAACCCGGAACTGT
>JBAWXM010000133.1:0-13030 GCA_037144075.1 Lentisphaerota bacterium
GAATATTTTTGAGGCTTACCGCTTCCGGAGTCAGCCGGTGCGGCTGGTAAACCATTAGTTTGCGCTGGTAATGGCGCATGGACTGCTGAATTTTTTTGGCATCATCGACGGTACAAGCCAGCGGTTTTTCGCAAATTACATCAGCGCCGGACTTGAACGCCTGCAGTGTCTGTTCAGTATGAAAACAGGTAGGAGACGCAATGAGCAGGATATCAGGTTTTTCCTGTTTTAACATTTGCGGGACTAATTGATACCCGTTAATTATGCCGAATTGTGTTTGTACCTCTAAAATTCGTTCTGTAAGCGGATCCGCAACGGCGACTAACTGGAATTGCGGATGTTTTATGATGCTGGGAATATGATACTGCCATGCAATACGTCCAAGCCCGGCAACAGCTATTCTTAATCGACGGTTTGTTATCATTTCGTAACTCCCTTGCAATATTATTTAATGATTAAACATTTTTATGCCATGAATCAAATTAACGCTGTTGGACTTTAACGGTTTAATAAAGTTGCAATATCGCCCTTTTGTGTGACTATGCGCAATTGCCCGCCATCGACTAGAATATCCGCGATTTGTCCGGTAAGTTTAGCCGCTTCCAGAATTTTCCCATCCTCGGAAATGACGCATACATCCCCGCCTATCGTGCCGGCGACTACTCCGCCATTACTTAGTGTTTTAACGACAACAACACTATTCGGCGCAGCGACACTCCAAATCAACTTGCCGTCGGGACTGAAGCGATAGACATACCCGTTGTATGAGCTGACAAAAACATCTTCACTATCATTCTTTGCTTTTGCAACAGCCATCATAAAAATTTCGTCACCGGCAATAAAACTATTTAATAGTTTTCCCTGATAATTGTGAAATGTTATTTTGCCATCGTTAGTCCCAATTACCACATTGCGCTGTTTACCGTATCCGTTCAGCGGAGCGGCAATCGCCCTGCAGCCTACGCCAAAAACGCCACCCCAGCGCTTAACACCGGCATTATCCAAAACGGTTGCCCACATATAGTTGGTGCCGCAGAGAATTTCAGCTTTCCCGTCGCCATCAATATCAGCGATTTCCACCGCACGGACCGGTCGTATTACTTCATACCGCCAGAGTTCTTTACCGTTACGATTAAAAGCATAAGTGAGCCAGTTGTCGCTCCCGGCGAGTATCTCTTCTTCGCCATCATTGTTAATGTCACAGGTTTTGACAATCGTAACATCAGGATACTGCCGATATTTTTCAAACTTGACTTTCCAAACTTCTTTGCCATTACGTTTGACTGCGCGCAAGTATGCGTCACTGCAGGCCAGCAACAACTCCGTTTCGCCATCTTTGTCAACATCCATCGCGGCAATATCATTGATACGCGCCGGGAACTTGATACGGCTTAATTCTTTACCGTCCAGAGAATAGATAATCAGGTTGCCGTCGCCGGCGCCAACCGCGAGATAATCGCCTTTTGCATCCTTGACACGAATCACTCTGGTCAATTCGGAAGTTAAAACCGTCTCTTTATCCATTTCCGGTTTGCCGCTAATGATAACTTCTCCAAGATAAATTGCCGCATTGGCCTGCGGGGTCAAGATCAATCGAATTTGTTTGGCGCGCTGCAGCTCAAAATTCCAAATGAACTCCACTGTCCCGAAACGGGAATGATTTTCGTTACTCGCATTGATTATTGGCATTTTACGGATGTCTTTGGTAAAATTATCGTTGCTCAATATCAGTTCTGCGGTTTTTAGCTTGTACTCTGTATTTTTACTTGAGGCAGTCCCCCACCATATGTGGAACGCCACACGGTTAAAAAATTGAGCATGTTCAAAGTCAAAGTCAATCGTGGCGGCTTGATCAATTTCATACATCACCGAGTCGTCACCTTTTGTCCAGGAGCCATCGCAAATCGCCGATAGCTTGTTCGCTGAGGAACCAATTAACGGGTTGAACTTGGCAGGCAGGCTGCCGCTGAGCTTGAAATTGATTTCTCTGGCCACTTCGGGATTGGTAAAAACACAACTGTCAACCTGGTTTTGCTTGTCCCGCCAAACTTCTTTCATCGCCGGAATTGCGTTTTTTTGACTATTGCTCACTAAACTTTTCCGCTCTGCCAGTGTCGTCATAACATCCTTACTCGCAATTTTTATTTCGCCAGGCTTATCAGCAGTGATTGTGTATAACTCGCTTCCGGTATTAACCGCAAAACCATTTTTAACCCGGTCAACCGCCCATGGCGCGACCTGTGACTTATCGCCCGCACCGTGCCAAACCGCAATCATTTGAGTCCGGCTGTTGGCTTTTAGTTCGGTTTCGATAATTTGATCCATCACGCGAATAGTTGATGATGCAAAGGGATAACCTGCCCAACTTTGAGCGAGATTAGCAGTATCGTCGTATGTGCTCAATTTGGCATCGAGAGTTGTTTGGAAGCGGACAGCTGTTCCTTTTTGCTCCAGTAGATAACCATCGCCATGAGGAATAATTTCGCCTATGCCATTCCAGCGTTGGATCAGACGATAGATGCCTGTTTTATTGGCATCAATTTCATCAATAACCAGCCATGCCTGATTTTTCTTGAGCCAGACATAGTAACGAATCCAGTCGGTCGTGCCATATTGGCGCGCACGGACCGTGACACAACCGAAAATATCATTTTCTATGTTTGATACCAATTCCATCAGTCCCGGCAGAGGGAAAGACTCACCATTGAGGAACAACAGCAGCGAGTTGTGATACTTCTGTTGATTTAAGATATATCCGTTTTCTGCCAACCACTCACGTTCAAATTGAGAATAGCGAAGCACGCTGTTAGCGTCGCTATGGCGGTGTCCGCCAATATTAACACCGTCGACCAGAATATAAAGAGATTCCGGATTGAGATTCTCCCGGAATGAAAATTTGTCAAAGGCCTTGTCCAAAGAAGGTACAAATCCTTCCATTTTAGAGTAATCGTAAAAACCCTTGTCCAAAGCGATAATTTTTACTCCGTTGAGCATGGTTTCCGGTTTAGGGTTGAGTTTTGCGTAAAAGGTTCCAGGTTGTATTTTGAAGCGGGGACGTTTCTTTTCCATCAAAAGTGCAGCCAGGTTATTGTGACTGAGTGCGTAATACAGATTAAGCACGATAAATTCTGATCCGGACGATGACCAGTTTGTATCGTCACCATATGGAGCCTGTGTACCGAGATTGTCCATGGAGACACCGCAAGCCAGCATAACCTTCTCGCCAACACCATTTTCAACAATCAAGTTATCCGGAAAGGCTAAACTGTAAACCATCACATGCCGCCATGTAAGCCACTGATACCCCTCACTTTCATCACGAACTTTTGCATAGTTAATTTGGTTGCTGAAGACTTTGCGTGCAAGGCTTAACCAATCATTGGATTGTATTACCGCGTCCGGGTAATATTTATGGTAATAAAAGCCTCCCATCAACGTGCCAAGCGAGGCAAAAGTGAGGTGATTACTAGCAGGACCGACTGTATTTATGCTTTGAAAAGCTTCTGCCGCAATCGCTTCATTGAGCCAATGTAAAATCATATTGCTAACTGACAATCGATCCTGGTCGCTTAACACAGGGTCATGTTCAATCAAATCCCATCCGGCAATTGCTTCGTAGGAAACAAAGTCACTGTTCATTCCCCACGGTCCTCCAAATTTACGCGGGTCAGTTTGGGCATTAGCAATATAAATTCTGGCAACTTCAGCATAGAGCTTAGCGTCCCGTAAATCGCGGGTCAGGCGATAACGATTGGAGATGGCTGCAAGTTGTCCGGCAAGCGAGGGTTGGATGCCATCTTTGAGTATATTGCGGGCTTCGGCGATTCCTTTTTCCATATATTCTTTATCAAGTTTGGGCACGATGATTTGCGCAGAATATTTAGTTTCAAAAATTATTGGAATCTCAAGATTTCCTTTGTTTCCAAATTGTTTGACTTTATTGCAAAACGCTGTAGCCGAAAGCTTTAATCCATTATCATCAGAAGCGCCCAGGACGATAATGTCCGAGCCTGACTGAAATGGTTCAATGACAGATTCCAAAGTGTAACCGCCTGTACCAGGGAGAAATTCATCAACCTGCGTCATTTTCCTGGCGTAAAGAACGCGTAATGCACTATTACTGTAAATATTGCCCAGCATTATTGCGTGAGTTGCAGGATTCCAATCATTCACGCCACCAACTTTGGCTGGAACGGTAATTCCGGTAACATTTCTGATGGATTCGACAATCTGAATTGCTGCAGTTTTCCCTGCGTTCGAGTCAGGGTGAAGAATAATCAGGTTAGCCTTTTGCTCATTCACCAGAATGCTTTTACGGGGCAGTGATACTACTTGTTTGATGTCGGTAGTGAGTTTGATGGCGTTTCCAGTCAAAATAGCATTGTCCCCTTTTTCAATGATTTCCGGAATTATTTGTATGGAACTTATCACAACATTGATAGAGGTATTGTCGCCTGATGTGCCGATCAAGAACTGGAGGCGGTCAATCTGGTCGGCAGCTTGACCGCTGACCATCGCCGGCTCCCACTTGAGAAAACTATCACGACCTGCGGTGAATGTGATTTCCCGTGGACTGCTCTTGAGTATTTTAGCCCTGGAGATGAAGCTCCATGCGGGCTTGTTTTCTCCATGATTGTAGGCGCGCAGATAAAAGCTGCCTGGAATATTCCCGGAAGCTGCAACGATTTTTAAGGTTTTGCCCGCAAGCGAAATTGGCTTGGACAACATAATTGAGCCGCTAAAATAAGATGATACTCCTTTTTTATCACCTGTCTTACCGGAAATAACCACGCATGACTGGTTATCAGTGATAACAAGCTTTATGTCGCCGGCTTCTTTTTTCAACTGCCCCTGGCTAAGCCCTGCTATAATATCTTCAGTTCTCGCGGAAGTTGCCAATATAAGGATAGCCAAAGTCAATAGTATTAGTCTCATTTCATCATTTCCTTATTATTATTGATAATTACTTGCTCAATTGACGGACAATATTGACTGCCTGACCGACTTTGTCCAAATCACCGTTGAGACTGTAAATATCGCGAAAAATGAACTCCAGAGGGCAGCCACGGGCGGCAATCATCGTTTTTTCTATATGTTCAGCAAAGGCCTTCGCGTCAAAGCTGCCAACCCCGATATAGTTTGGACTTGGTTTGCGCGAATAAATCACCTTGCCGCCGCGAAGATTATCCCCCATTGTATTTTCGTCACACCAGGGGGAGATTGACACTTTGCGCAGATGCGCATATTTGCTGACACTCGTTGCCCAAATATCATGCACCGGTTCACAGCAACCGTAATAGGTCAAACCAAAAGGTTGACACAATCGCTGAAAATGCGGGAAAACCATTTCGTGATACATCGCAGGCGAAACTCCGACTGTCTCCTGACTGTTGATATTGAACCAGAGATCGCAGAGACGCGCCTTGCCAGTAAATCCTGAAGCAGGAAGTTCATCACTGAAACCGTAGGAACCAGCACCAGCATAATGATTACCATTATTCAGCTGCAACAGACCTTCATTTTCCTGATAAGCATAAAATGAGAGAAGGTCATCAGTCATTCGTTTAAACATCTGCTGCATTAATTCCGGATATTCCATCCACGCGACAAACATCAGTTCCATTCCCATCAGGCCGACAATTAAACCAGTCGGACAGCACCAGCGCAAACTCTCATTGCGAATATGCGTTGGCATCAGATCACCAATCTGCTCATCGACAAATTGGCGGCGGCTTTTGGTTTTCTCAATATCCTGCATCCATCTGGACGGAGCCAGACTTTCAAGGTCCCGGGGCAATTCATTAATCGTATGGTGCTGCCGGAAGCCAATTTGGCGACCATTGTCATCATTCCCATGTTCACGAACTAACGGAGCTCCGAACAGTTCAAAAGTAAGATCAAGATTGATTTCAAAATTAGCCTCGATTATTTTATCATCTTTGACGCACTGAAGATTCCAGTGTTTCATCAGCAGAACGCGCTCAATATCTCGCGCTCGTGGATCGGAACATTGGCCAAGACTGTTTAGAAGATCGTCAGCAAAGGTGTGTTCCTCGACTACCACAATCGGACGGATGATTTCTCCTCTATTGTGAGCCGTCCACGTCTGAATTAATTCGGTGTAATCATTTTTTGCGACCAGATCGACAATCGATTTGGCCAACTCGCGCAAACGCGTCCGGTCTGATATCGGCAGTAAAGGTTCCGTTTTCATAATTATATCTATTTCACCTCTATTTCAGGTTGTAAAGTTTCCTTGACCAGTCCCAATTTGAGTCTTAGCCACTCACTTTGATAAGTGGAAAACTTTTTTGATTGCGAATGGGCCATTGCCGGTTCATTAAATATCCTTTTGGGGGACTGAATGGAGTTATAGGCCGCATAAACTGAACTTGGCGAGCTTGTGCGGTCAATAAAACCGACCGAGACGATTACCGGACAACTGATATTACGGGCAAAATTTACGCTGTCAAAATAACCAGACATTTTCAATTGCTCCTGATTGTCATTACTAATCATCCGCGGCCAACCCGGGTTGCGATCCATTTTGTAAGCGGCATGATCACATAAAGCAGGAATTTGAGCCGCCGCAGCGTGGATATTTTTATTAAGACTGGCCATAATTAAAGTAAATGCTCCACCCTGACTGATGCCACACATGGCAATACGCTCTTTATCGACATCAGGGCGTTCTGCGAGCCAGTTGATTGCGCGGTTAATACCCAGAATTGATGCTTTAAAATAATATTTGTTCCTGTCCGGTGATCCATGGCGCGGATACCACAATGGCTTATTCAATTCGTCATGTATCTTTTTTATTTCAGCGGCGTCTGTCGGCGGGTCATATTTATGAACGTTCATAAGCAATACGATTACGCCGAATCGCGCCCACCAGTTAGTGTCAGGGGCGCAATAACCTGGACCTGCCCCCGGGACAGAAACCAACGCTGGAAACGGCCCTTTTTTGCCTTTTGGAACAGAAAGAAAACCATATATCCTGGTATTGTCAATATTGGCAAAACTTACTTTGAAGCAATCAATTTGCGGCGTGGAAAATTTTGTCAGCGGCTCCAACTTTACATCAATGGGTATTATATCCAGTTCGTGAATGCTGTCATCCCAGAATTTTTTAAAATCCTCGGGCATTGAAACCGCAGGCTGAATCTTCTCTGGCTCAAAACCGGCGCCTGCATAACTTGTATCTTTATCTAATTTTGCCTCGCATTGCAAAAATCCTGGAACCGTCATTGTTCCTTCAACTTTGAACGGATTACTTTTAGCAAGATCAATTTCCTGAGTTGAGATAGTTTTCATTCCGTCATTGCTGAGTCTTACTGTTACCTTGCCTGCTGTCAGCGGTTGGTCACTCTTCGTAACGGTTCCCTGAAATATTACTGTCTCCCCGCACTTATACATTGCATCCTGCCGGTCAGTTGCAATCTGTATTTTTACGGGTTCAACTTTGACCGGTTCTGCGGCGATAACGTTGCATTGCGCAATTGTGCTTAATACAACGGCTGCAGTCAATGACATTATGCTTCTTTGTTTCATGAAATACCTTTCTTTTCATAAATTTAATAAATCAACTTTTCAGCCTGAATAACTTATGATCTCATGGTAGCGGGCAAAATTCTGCTGATTGTTTCACAGTCAGAATTGTGCAGATTATTTACCATCTGCTCATACCATATTTTTCTTTTGGGTTAGATTATTCAAGACATCTAATAATCACATTGTCACTTTGTTACGAACCGCTTACGTTCAACAATATAAATAGTTACGGGACCAAGCAACCCTGATTCGATCAACGGAGATTTTTTGGTATAAGACTTATCGGTGGTACTGGCAATGCGTTGATTCTCTGGCAGAAACTGGTCGCCAATCAGCCGGTTCGGCCAAAGGTTGGTAACCTTGACTTCCAATATATTCCTGCCCGGCTTCGCCAAATTGGAAAGTTCTACTCGGAATGGCGGTTTCCAAAGAACTCCCAAATCTACATCGTTAAAGCGCACCTCCGCCACATATTTTACATCGCCAAGGTCAAGATATAGAGCCTTGTCTTTGCTGACTAATTCGGGTCGGAGTTCAATCTCGCGGCGATAGATTGCGGTGCCGGAAAAGTATTTAACTCCAGCATTAGCGTGTTTTGTCCAGGAAATTAAATTATTTAATACTACTGACGCAGGGGCTCCGTAACCGGCTGGGAAGCTTAAGTCCCACGGGCCGGCAATCTTCAACGGGGATGAGATATTTTCCGCCTGAACGTGCATGCTTTTCCCGGTTTTCGTCCTAAATTCGTATTTGCCTGATTCCCAAATGTTCAAGTCCGCCGTTGCGTTTTCACCCTGCAACAATTCGATGACAGGAGTACTCTTGAACGACTGCGCACCGGGAAATATTTTCTCACCGTTTCTGGACAGCGACACAATATTATCAGTTGCCGGTCGTCTGAACACCACAAAAACTGAACCCAGCGGGTCAAGGCGCAACGATAACCGCGCGCACCCTTCCACTTCGTCATATACCGCAGGACTGGCGATTTTCCCTGTGTCTGGCATCCATAATTCCGGTGCTTTGCCGCTAACCCGGAATGTACCCATGATATCTTCATAACGGTTTCTCTGATTTGCCACGAAGTAGATATCCGCATCCTGCGTATGACGGTGAACAAAGCGGATGGCAGAATCTTTCTGACTGCTTATAAACTCAAAATCCGGCTTGATACCGTCAGACAACAGCAGTGATTGCAGACTTTTGCCCCAAACCACCTTGCCTTTGCCAAATACATGTTCCTTGACATCTCTGCCATCACACGCACCCCATACTTTATCTGCAAGCCCGCTGACCTTGGCATCACATGCCGGGTAATCGGTCAAGCTGGGCGACTGTACAGGTCTGGGACCAACCACGGTAGCTCCGGCCTCAACCAATTCGGCAATTTTACGCAAAATATGCGGAGTCATATTTGTCTCATCAGGAAGAACCAACAACCGGTAACTCATACCATCAGGCAGTACTATTTTCCCGTCCTTTACAGACATCCGGGTCAATAATGTTTCGGCGTTGAACTCGTCATAGCTGTATCCAGTTGGAATTAAAGTTGGCTCGATGCACATCCAATATGGAATTCCCTCCCCCCGGTAGTAGCACACATCGGCAACATACTGCCCTTGCTGCAGCAGATACGAACATCGGGCTAGATAGTTCCAAAAAGCGTGGCTTTGTCCCCACCAGGTAATATTTCGGTCAGTGATAACTCCCCATAACGGGCACAAACCCGGCTTGCCGTCAAGTTTTGGCTGGTGAGCGTATGCTGTAGAGTTTATCGAATTTACCCCCTCACAAAACGCACGGTCACCATAGGCTTTCAGAACAAAGGGATAGGTTTGCCACTTATCATAGTTAATAAAGCCATCTGCAATAATCACTCGCTTGCCATAGATATGTCCGGCAGATGCCGCCGCCCTTGTGGAACTATCCATTGGCGTTGAAAAAGGGGTCAGCGAATCCGGCGGGCGTGAGACCCCTGACCAGAATTCCCCGCACGGTGTGTCTGTCCGTCCAAAGCACTGTAGAATATCGAAGCATCCGCCATAAGTTTCTGCCTGGAATCCAATGCCCTTGGAGTTAAAAAGCCGGGCGGCTTGACCATAATAATTGTCTGCATACAAATCGGCGATGGTGCGACGGTAATCCCAGAGAAAACGGTCACTGGCATCCGGATTATGGACAATTCTGCCGGTAAGCACAGGCAGATAAGGCAGTAAATCATACCCACGCCGCCGCTGAAATTCATCGCGAAATTTGGAGGTCCAGTTGGCAGCACCAGCCTCGTAGCTATCTATAAAAAAATTCCGCAAAGTCTTGCCGGATTGAGGACCGGCATCTTCAATCAGTTTATTTGCCAAAGCTGCAAAGTGTATTTCCATGGCTTCACTATTAAATGGATCGACCTCATATCCTACACCTGCAGATGCTGAACCATGCGTTTTGACGCCCTGTGCGGTATGTCCGAACCAAATTATCCGCCAATTTCCCGGCGGGACATCCCATGCCAGACGTCCATCCGCACTTGTCTTTGCGCTAAGGTCAACCAGAGAGCCAGGTTGAACATCTGGAGCTTCAAAGATTTCAGCCCCCGGCCCTGACCTGAATTGAACAGGATGACCAGTGGAGATGCGGAGAGCTTTAGCCTCCCAGTCCTGAATACGTTTCTGCCCGGCCTGCTTCCCGATAGCGATGTTCCTGCCCTCAGAAAATACAAGCACCTCCGCTATTGAAAGCAACCCCGTCCTCTCAATACGGATATATCTTGCCTTCTCGGCAGTGTATGCTTTGGGGTCTATTTGTGCTGCGGTTGAAATTTCAACCTTGATCCGGATACTCGGGTTTATGACAATCCCAAGATTTTTCTTCCATAACACTCTCTTTTGACTGTCCAGTACGATAACCTCAGCATTGTTCAGTTGATCATTTATCATTCCGGCATCGTTTCTTCGCCAAATCTCAATTTCATCAATTACAGCATCTTTACCCAAATCAAGCTGCCACCAAGGCTTGAGATCGTTGCTGCCGGTATACGTTAACGAAGCATGTCCCCATGAACCGTTATTATTGCCGTCAATAGCTTTCTCCGCGTCAAGACGATATGATGTCGAAGATTGCGTCGCACTAGCCGGACCATTACTTCTGGTATATACGGCGTCCGGTTCACGGAAAGCTAATACCGCGATTGACCGGTAATATTTGTCCACCAGCGGTCCCGGCATGGGCAGCACTTTGTCAAACTTGGCTGGACCGGTTACTTGTTGCTCTGACCAGATAAGTTTCTGATTAGTATTTTCAACCGTAATCCATGGACCGCCACAGTTCCACCCGCTGCAATTTTCCACATTAACTTCAATCCCCAGCCTGGAGGCCTCTATTACCGCATGTTTAAAAAGTGCACGCCATTGTATGCCTAAAAAATCAGCGGGTCCTTTTACCGTGCGCTTGTCCCTCCAGCCGCCGAGATCATAAATCAATACCCTGCCGATACCCTGGCGCGACATTTCTTCTAGATCACGCGTAATCCCTTCATTGGTAATATTCCCGTCCAGCCACAACCACCAAACCCCCGGACGCGCAGGCTGCGGCGGATTAATAAACCCCTGAACCAAATCGTCCGGGTTCGCAACTGGATCTTTTTGGGCTAATGAGAGTTCAGCGCAGAACAACAGACATAAAACTGCAAGAATAATATGCCATTGCGCTTTCTCATTTATAATACTGCAAATCCTATGTGACGTGATTCGCCTGACAACCTTCTGCAAACCGATAGTAATTATAATTTTCATCATGCGGTAAAGTGATATCATCTCAATACAACCCCTCTATGAAGTTCTCTTCATAATTGTCAATATATATTAATTAACTTCCGGCTTGCCGTACGGTTTCAAACATCAAATCTTTATTTTGGTATTCTGATTTTACTTTTTATTCCGCAGGTAGTAGTAGTAGGATGCAATTGCAGGTTGTCCGCGTTTGACATCTACCGCACGCATCGGCGCTACATGAAAATCAGCCCAGAGAATACCCATCAAGCCACCGTCATGCCGATTATTCACTTCAAAATCCCGGTAAAGGGCGTTAATAGTATTTATACCAGCACCATTGCCATCACTATCGGCAAGGGCAATGGTTGCAGAAGCTCTAGTAACCATATTTGTTTTGACATAAACACTGCTATAGCCGATGCCATTGCCGTAATTGAAATTGTACCCGTACCCGCCGCCATAATAAGGATACGTTTTATAATTGGTTTGATCAGCAGCAGAAAGTTTATCGCTCTGCCATTTCGGACAAACAAAACTGCCTCTCCCAAAATCAACATTGGAAGTGGCGCTGGCTAGGTTGATTTTGATGCCCATATAGGTACCGATTTGTGGCTTCCATAACCCAAAACCATACGACACACCGTGGTAATAACCATTGAGCATGGGGTAGTAATCACAATCTCCGACATACATGCTTATTGCGTTTCCAAGTTGCTTCAGATTGCTTAGACAGGTGGTGGTACGCGCTTTGTCACGCGCCTTATTGAGCACAGGCAGCAGCATTGAAGCTAAAATAGCAATTATAGCTATCACAACCAAGAGTTCTATGAGAGTGAATTTATTGCTGGCAATATGTACCTGACATTCCGATTTTGCCTGTTCAAGAGGCTTTACTTCTATAATTTTATTCATCATTCCCTCCATTAAATATTTAAAAGTTTATGATTCATGTTTTATATTGCATTGCCACGTGAAACTATCTTGTCTCACCCTGTTATGTCCTTTATTAAATTGTTAAATATTCATGCCCTGATTGGTTTGAACATGCAAAAAACTGTCGGTGTATATTCGACGTGATCCAACCTTCGGGTTTTCAATCCGGAACAAGCACTCCTGTAAGGCAATGTAACCAACCTGCTTCCAGTCCGTGCCTATCGTACTGACAGGATGATACTCAGGAAATAAGAGGGACTTCCCGTCTGTCGTTAAAATATTATATTTCTCAGTTGGCAGCGTTGAATATTTTTGTTTATATCTCTCGGCAAACTTGTTGTATTCTGTCGCACTGAGAAATAGATAACCGCATTCTTCTGAATCCAGAATTTCTAAATCCGGAATATCCAGTTCAACCAACTCACTCTCGAACCCTGCCTGCTGCAGATGAGCATGAATAACTAATCCTCTGAATTTATACAGAGGGGAACTATGAGAAATTATTTTTATTTTTTTGATTGCCAGCTTTTCAAAATACTGTAAACTCTGTTCTGCGGCATTGATGGAATCAAGTGAAACAGTTGAAACAGTTCCATTGTATGAATTGTGCATTGAAACCCCGACGCAGGGACAATGTACCGGAATTGAATCCATCATAGAGTCGTAACAGCCCAGGAGAATCAACCCGTCACAGGAACGTTCAACTGTTTCGAGCATTTCATATGTGATTTGATGATAGGCTACAAAATGTAGCTGGATGACCACATCTTTTGTGGATGCGG
>JBAWXM010000134.1:0-12935 GCA_037144075.1 Lentisphaerota bacterium
TCGGGATATTTCACAAAACTTGTAAACTTAATTTTTAAACAGCTCCTTTGAATAAAAAAATAAATCAGGCCGGATCAACGATGGCGAACATCAGAGTAATGGCGAATACTATTTTATCGCCGACCTTGATGTTGCCGGTGCCCTTGCCGAAACGGGACTGGCCCGGCGGAATGTCCAGTTCGCAGACCATCTGGTCTCCAGGAAAAATCGGATGGAACGCTTCAGCCCGGTCAATGGACATGAAATATCCCAGTTTTCCTTTATTTTCCGGACGGGAAAGCACGCAGGCGCAACCGGCCTGGGCGATGATTTCGCATTGCAGCGATTCAGGCATCACCGCGTAGTCAGGAGCATAGCCGCAGTAAATTTCTTCATTGGCAGTAGTGTTCTTGATCGCGATGATATGATCGCCCTCAATTTTAACAATATTGTCAATCAGCAGAAACGGATAGCGGTGAGGAACGATGGACATTATCTCATTTATATCTTTGGCTGTACTTGCCGCTTTATCGTATTCGTTAAAAAGCTGAGGCATGGCGTCGGGATATTGTCTGGGGCGAACGCCCAGAGTGATTTTGGCCTGGCAGGTCAGACCGGCATTATTGCTGGTGCTGGCGGTGATCAAGGCTTCGGTATCGGTTACGGATTCGACTTCGACATCAATTCTCAGACGGTCGCCGGGAAGATTGGGTTTGCGGAATTTAACCCGCTCCACCACCTTCATATAAACATCATTCTTACCCGTCGGATCCAGTTTTTTCTGCACCGCAATCTGCGCCAGCTGTTTCATGGCTTCGACCTGGAGTACTCCGGGCATGATCGGATGATTCGGAAAATGGCCCTGAAAATAGAGTTCGTTAATGCTGATATTTTTTACTCCGACATATTTCGTTTCGCTTTCGGCGGTTGCCCGGTCAAGCATCAGCATCGGATAGCGGTAAGGCAGGATTTCCTTTATTTCTTTCAACCCTAAAATTTTACCGACCATTTTTTCCTTCTCCTGAATTATGTTAATAAATTTTACTTAATGATTATGAAACTGTCTGTTTAAGCATTTCCAGCGCGAGTTTGACATTCATTGGATGACCCGGCTTAATCGCTATAATATTGGCTTTCACCCGGTGTCCGCAAAGGAAAATATCGCCGATAATGTCCAGAATTTTATGGCGGACAATTTCATCGCGGAATCTTAGCGATTCCTTGCAGATGATTGCGCCGTCATGCAGAATGGCGGCGTTGTCCAGGCTGCCGCCTTTGACCAGCCCCATCGCCAGCAGCTGTTCCAGATCCCGGAACTGTACGAACGTTCTGGCGGATGCGATCTGCGAGGCATACGCCTCCTGATCAATCTGCAAAGAAAAATACTGCGGGTCTACCGGACAGCCTTTAAACGATGCCAGACAGCTTATCTTCAGCGTATCCGAAGGTGCAAGCACCATCTTCGTTTCGCCTTCTTCCAGAAAAATAGTTTGCTTTGCGGTCCAGTACTGTACAGGAGCGTCCTGTTCGACGCTTCCCGCCTTGATTATCATTTCCAGATACGGCAATGCGCTGCCGTCGGCAATCGGCGGTTCCTGCCCGTCCATTTCGACTACGGCATTGTCAATCATGCAGACATGAAGCGCGGACATGATGTGTTCGATGGTGTACACTACCGCTTTGCCGGAGGCAATCGTAGTTCCCCGGCGCACATCAACTACGTTTGACGCAAGCGCTTTGACTTCCGGGCGTTCCGGCAGATCAACGCGCCGGAAAGTTATGCCGTGATCAGGTGCGGCCGGCAGTATCCGTAAAGTGGCCCTGGCCCCGGTATGCAACGCGATTCCAGAAAGAAAAGCTGTATCTTTTAACGTTCTTTGTTTTTCCATATGCCTATGCTGATGTATAGTGTTACAAAATTCAAAAAGTATAATATAACGCGAAAAACTGAAAATAAAATTTATTATTAAAAATCGAGCCGAAAAAATATGAAAACAGGATTAAAGACCGTTGTGATTACCGGGCCGACCGCCACCGGGAAGACCGCGCTGGCGGTAAAACTGGCAGCAGGATTCAGCGGGGAGATAATCAGCGTTGATTCCCGGCAGGTTTACCGCGGCATGGACATCGGCACCGGCAAAGACCTGGAAGAATATGCGCATGGCGGCAGACCGGTGCCGTATCACCTTATTGACATGGTTAATCCGGGAACGGAATATAATCTGATGGAATTCTGCCGCGACGCCTGGACGGCAATCCGGAACATCGCCGGCAGAAACAAAGTGCCGGTGCTGTGCGGCGGAACGCCGATGTATCTGAATGCCATACTGTCGGAATACGAACTGCCCGGCGGCCCGCCTGATTCTAATCTGCGCAAAAGCCTGGACGGAAAAACACTGGACGAACTGCTGGAGATACTGAAAGAGAACGATGAAAAAGTTTACGACGCATTCAAAGACAGGGACAACCGGTACCGTCTGCTGCGCGCCATCGAAAAAACCGCAGTTACGACTAATGCTCTGAATGAAAGTAATTTCTGCGAACTGGACCCGCTGGTCATCGGGGTCTATTTTCCGCGCGGTGAAGTACACCGGCGCATCGAAGAACGACTGGACCTACGCCTGAAGAACGGCATGATCGGGGAAGTGGAAATGCTTCATCAGCGCGGCGTATCCTGGGAGAGACTGGAATTTTTCGGACTGGAATACCGTTTTATAGCATTGCATCTGCAAGGCATACTGGATTATGAAACAATGCGCAATCAACTGCTGTACAGCATACGCCAGTTTGCCAAACGCCAGGATATCTGGTTCCGGAAACTGGAACGCGAAGGTCGCGCCATCTACTGGATTGATCAGCAGAAAGGCCCGGACCCGTTCAAACTGGTTGAAGATTTTCTTGCTGAACGCCCTCTGCCGCGTCCGGAAATATCAATGAAAGACATTTTCTACGGCCCGAAAACCTCATAGCAGTTTTATACCGCGTCGCCTGCTACAGGCTCCAGCGGCAGGGTAAATTTAAAAGTGCTGCCTTTTCCGGGTTGGCTTTCCACCCATATTCTGCCGCCGTGCTTTTTAACAAACTCATCGCACAGCAGCAGTCCCAGGCCGGTTCCGCGTTCATTTTCCGTGCCGCGCATTGAACTGCTCGTGCCTGGTTTGAATAGTTTTTGGATTGTTTCATCTGTCATGCCCATACCACTGTCGGCAACAGATATTTCAACGAGACCACCATCTGCAGCCGCGTTCAATTTGATCATTCCTCCCTTGTGGGTGAATTTAATCGCATTGGTGATTAAATTGCGCAATGTGATTCGAAGCATTTCCTTGTCGGCAGTCACCTTAAAGTTTTCAGGGATGGCAATTTTAACTTCTATGTTTTTACGGATGGCAATTTCATATATTTCATCCAGTTCCTCGTTTGCCAGTTCATTCAAAACCAGCGGACAGGGATTGAACTGCATATTGCCGCGCTGTGCATTAGCCCATTGCAGCAGGCTCATAAGCATATTGTAGGCGCTGGCGGCGGAGCTGTTAATCATCCCGACTTCCTCTTCAATTGTTTTGATATTACCGGTTTTAATATCGTCTTTCAGCAAATCGCCGAATCCCATAATATTATGGAACATATTTTTCAGGTCATGCCCAATAATGGAAAAAAATCTGTCTTTCGCCTCATTCAGTTCCTGCAACTTTTTCGTAATTTTATTTTGCTCGGTAATGTCAAGAAAGAACCCTATGGCTATCTTTCTGCTATCAATTGTAACCACCTGTCCGCTGATCAGCACCGGGGTGACTCTGCCGCTCTTGTGCAGTATTTTCTCTTCAAGACCTGAATAACAGATTCCTTTTACGGCATTGAAGAAAATCTCTTTTTCTTTCTCCTGGTCTCCGGCGTGAAGCGCAGATTGAGGTTGTCCGATCAGCTCCTGCCTGGAACGTCCGGTCAGGGTTTCGGCAATGGAATTACAGTCTATAATTATCCCGGTTTCCGCATCAACCAGAAAAATCGCGGTTCCGGCATTTTCAAACACGGTTTTAAATTTAATCTCAGACTTTTGCAATTCCGCTTCAGCCTGCTTGCGTTGCGTGATGTCGGAAATAATATGCACGCCCCCGGTAAAAATACCTTGCGCATCAAACATCGGGTCAACTGATACGGAGAAATAACGTCCGCCCATGAACAGTTCAATGGATTCACGGATTCCGCTCCGGCTGGCGCGGACAAATGGACAGTCTGCGACCGGGGTTGAGGTCCCGTGCACAATGTCGTAACAATACCGACCGATAATTTCATCTGGTGTTTTGCCGAACATTTTAGCCATGGCGGCATTGCATTTTAATATTCTGCCGTCTTCAGCCAGCAGCGTTACGGCATCACTTACATTATCAAAAGTTGACTGCCATTCCCGCGCCGCTGCGGCCAGTAACTGATTGGCGGCGCCAAGTTGCGCAGTACGCTCCAATACCTGTTCCTCAAGCTGCTCGCGATGGCGGTGCAACTCTTTATCCATACTGACGCGGGCGCTGATATCGCGAACAGTAGCCTGCAACACCACCCGGCCGTGATATTCAATGCGGCTCAGCAGCACCTCCGCATTAAATGGAGTACCGTCGCCGCGAATATGGAGCCATTCAAAGAAATCGGCTCCAGCACGGTAGGCTTTTTCTATGTGGTCTATAGCCGCCGTAAACGAATCCCTGCCGTCAAGCTGGGCTGCCGGAGACAATTCAGCCGGATGTTTTTTAATAAACTGTTCTTTAGAAGAAAAGCCGAAAAGGTCCAGCGTGGCTTTATTACAGTCAAAAAAACAGTCATGGTCCAGCATCATGAGCGCATCCCGCGAAGATTCAAAAAGCGCTCGGTATTCACCTTCAGTCTTCTGCAATTTTTCTTCCATGTTTATGGTTTCGGTAAGATCTCGCCCGATGAACGACACCCCGGTGATTTTTCCATCGCTGTCCATAACCGGAGAAACTGACAGCGAGAGATTTATTTTTATACATCCTTTTCCGCTGCAGACGGTTTCGTAATATGCAAATTTCCCCCCTTTTTTTATTTTTTCAAGAAAATCCGCGGTCTCGTGCTGCTTATCCGGATGAATCAGCAAATCTATAGGCTTGCCGAAAATCTCAAACTCTTTATAGCCGAAAGCTGTCTCTGCCCCTTTGTTCCAACTGGTGATAATTCCGTCCAGCGTCATTGTAAAAATCGCATCATTGGCATCTTCAACTAAAGCGGCAAGCTGCCGGACTTTTTCTTCATGATATTTACGCTCTTCGTATAACTCAAGATAGAATGCGGTACGCTGACGCCACCACCAGAACCAGACTGCGGCAGCCGCGCCGAGAATCAGGAAAAACATGCCGGCTCCAGCAATCCAGGCCTGTTCCCGTAAAGGGGCGTAAATCTCGTTTTTATCCATCTTGGCAATCATAATCCAGGAAGTATCAGGAATTTTTCTGGCTGAAGCCAGCACCGGCACTCCGCGATAATCCAAACCGTTAATAATACCTTCCGCTCCATTTACGGCTTTTGCCGCTACGTAATTGTCATCTTTGATCGGAAGACGCAATTGCAGCGCCGAGTCCTTGCGGAGGCGCAAATCATTCAAAAACAAAATACTGTCGCCATCGCGACGGACTAAAAGAGTTTCCGCGGTAAGACTCGGCGTCGGCCATGAATTAATCCGCTGGTACAAGCCGGATTGCGGAAGCATCCGCATAAAGAGAACTCCGGCGGCAGCATCAGATTTACCCGGCAGAATCAGTGGAATTACTATGTCAAAATGAGGAAAATGGTAATTTGGTGCAGTATGCAAATCAGAAAAAACCGGCGCGCGGCTGGCTCCAAGCGCCTGCGCAATCAAGCCTTTCGCATGACTACCAATTTCGCCGGCGTTTTTGCTGGCTGTAATCTGCCTGCCCAGTGCATCGAACAAATAAACCTCGGAAAAAAGCCCGCGCAATTGGAGGGCGTTCATCCATGCTTGAATTTCCTGCTTTTTCTCTGTATTCTCCGGATTTTCGAAAAAAGCTTTTACCAGACGGGCAAACAGCGGATTATTATAGATATATTCGATATGATTCAGCCGTTCATTGCGCCACCGCACAATCTGCCCTACTCTCAATTCTGCAATCGCCGTCAGTTTTTCCTGCTCGTGTTTAACAATATAACTTCTTTGAACAAGAAAATAACCAATGCCGGCAAATATGATCATTATAAGCAGTAGCACAAAAATCACGGACAGTTTAAATGGCGAAGGCACAGCGGGCATTTTTGCTTTTATCATATTCCCACGCCTCCAAACGGAATAGTATTTTCTTGTAAAACTCAATGTAATTGTTTATAATAAAATTATTATCAACGATTAATCAGGTTCGCACAATATTCTCTTTTAACTAAAAATAAATTATAACTATCTAAAAGATATTCAAGACAATCAGCATATTTATAGTCTTTATATATTTCTCCTGCGCTCTGTGATGTCTGTAATAATATGGACGGCCCCGGTAAAGCTGCCTTGCGCATCAAGCAGCGGATCTACCAGCACGGCGAAATCGCGTCCGTTGAAAGACAGATTCATAATTTCCCGGCGGCGGCTCTGCCGGGCGCGAATAAACGGACAACCTTCCACCGGCATTGATGCTCCATGCACAACTTCGTAACAATGCTGCCCGATAATTTCAGCGGATGTTTTGCCGACAAGCTTTCCCATGGCGGCATTGCATTTCAATACTACGCCGTCTTCAGCAAGGAGCGATACGGCGTCACTTATATTATCGAAAATAACCTGCCATTCCCGCGCCGCCTTTGCGGCGGCGGCCTCTGTCAGCTTACGCGCGGCAATCTCATCCCGCAATGCCTGATTGACGTCGCTAAGCTGGGCGGTGCGTTCCTTTACCTGTTCTTCAAGCTGCTCCCGATGCTGCCGCAATTCATTCTCCATGCTAATGCGTACGGTAATATCACGGACAGTCCCCTGCAATACCGTATTGCCTTGATAGTCCAGGCGGCTCAGCAGCACTTCCGCATGAAACGGCGTACCGTCGCGGCGCGTGTGCAGCCATTCAAAAAAATCCGTTCCGTTACGGTAAGCCTTTTCTATGTGTTTCCGCGCGGCCGTCATCGAATCCTGGCCGTCAGGCTGTTCCGCCGGGGACAGATCACTCGGATGCTTTGTCGTAAACTGTTCCTTGGAAAGAAAATCGAAAAGATCCAAAGTCGCTTTATTGCAATCGAGAAATCCGCTCCGGTCCAGCATCATAAGCGCGTCGCGCGAAGATTCAAAAAGAGCGCGGTATTCCTCCTCGGATTTATGTAATTTCTCTTCAACCCGCCTGGTTGCGGTAACATCGCGGCCGATGAACGACACGCCGGCGATTTTCCCCCCGCTGTCCATGACAGGGGAAATTGACAGCGAAATATTTACATTTTTACCGTCCTTGCGAATGTATGCAGTTTCGTAATACTCAACTTTCTGACCATCCTTGATTTTTTTGAGAAAGGCCGCTGCATCTTTCTGACTATCTGGCGGAATCAGCAACGCGATTGACTTGCCGAAAATTTCAGACTCTTTATATCCGAAACTTGACTCCGCCCCTTTGTTCCAGCTGGTGATAATGCCATCCGGCGTCATGGTGAAAATCGCATCATTGGAATTTTCAACCACGGCGGCAAGCTGCCGGACTTTTTCTTCGGAATGTTTGCGTTCTTCGTACAATTCAAGATAGAACGCGGTGCGCTGGCGCCACCACCAGAAGCGAACGCCGGCTGCCGCGCTGATAATCAGTAAGAACATGCCTGTTCCGGCAATCCAGGCCTGTTCGCGCAACGGGGCGTAAATTTCTTTTTTATCAACCTTGGCAATCATAATCCACGGGGTATCCGGAATCTTTCTGGCGACTGCCAGCACCGGCACGCCGCGGTAATCCACCCCGTTGTTAATAATGCCTTCCGCACCGTTAACAGCTTTTACCTCTACAGTTTTGTCGTCCTTAAGCGGAATCCGGAATTTCAGCGCAGTGTCCTGGTGGAAGCGCAAATCACTCAAAAACAAAACACTGTCCTCATCGCGGCGGATTAAAAATGTTTCCGCGGTCAAGCTTAATGTAGGCCAGGACTGAATACGGTCAGACAAGCCGGAGCGCGGATTCATCCGCATGAAAAGAATTCCGGTTACAGTTTCCGGGGTTTCCGGAAGAATCAATGGAATGACTATGTCAAAATGGGCAAAATTGGCATTCGGCACACTATGCAGATCGGAAAATACCGGTTTATGGTTGGCGGTAAGCGCCTGCGCAATCAATTTTTTCGCATGCGCGCCAAGCTCGCCGGCGTTTTTACTTGATAACTTCTTTTCGCCTTTGGCGTCAAATAAGTATATTTCACCAAACAGTCCGCGCACCTGCAGAGATTTCATCCAATCCTCAATATCCTGCTTTTGCGCTGCATTGTCATGATTTTCGAAAAAAGATTTTACCAGGCGGGCAAACAATGGATTATTGTAAATGTACTCGATATGATTTAACCGTTCATTGCGCCACCACACAATCTGAGCGACTCTAAAATCCGCAATTGCCGCAAGTTTATGCTGTTCATTTTGAACTATGTAGTGTTTCTGGACAAGAAAATAACCAGCCCCGGTAAATATAATTATTACCATCAGCAGCATAAAGACAGTGAACAGCTTAAACGGAGAAGGCAGCGCAGGCTTTGTTGCTTTGATCATAATCCTAGTCCTCTGACCGGTAAAGTTTAATTAATGCAATAACTGGGCCGGTTCGTACTGTCGCGCTCATAAACTCAAATTATATAGTAAATTATAACTATCTAAAAGATATATTCAAGACCAGCAGCATATTTTTATCCTTAATTTGTCAAAATTCATAGCGCCTTGCTTAAAAAATTACGAGATAACGGGAATGACGGGAATACTCCCTGTTTGATGAAGTCTACGGCGAGGGGTGCGTTAAGCAATCAGGAGTCCGTATAGACGCGTAGTTTTACACTAATTCTTTCGGATTACCTTGCCTTGTTTGTCAGGCTCCGTCCTGACTCTTGTCCGCCCATGGCGGATTGGACTGCGGCGACCCTGCGCCGCTTTGGTTTTGCTGTAAAACTTTTGTATTCCGGTATCGGCTGGATATTCATGGTATCATACCAGATCCAAAGCGGCGCAGGGTCGCCGCAGTCCAAAGGATTGCTTCGCAATCATAATGAACCTTAAATACCAACTTCTGATAACTTTAGTTTCTATTGACGGCTCTGTTTTTTAGATTAATAAAGGCTTTCTGGATCAATTTGCCTTTGAAGGCGCTAATCAGGAATGCCATTGCGAAACATGCCAGTCCCCAGAAAATTATATTCAACCCTCTGAGATTCATCGCATTGACGGCATCGTAACTTCTGAGTATCACAAACAGCAGCAGCGCGGCGATATTCAGCCCGACAGTCACGAAGAAGAAAACATTTCTGCCGCGCAGGCAGTACAGTATGGTTGTTCCGAAGATTATGGCAAGATAGGCCGGCTGGACATACTGCGGCAGCCCGGCAGTGAATTTATCGCCGGAGAACAGGACGATTACGAAAAGCAGCGACAGCGCGATTGTCGAAAAATATCTCAAAACAACGGCCAGGCGGTCATGGCGCAGCAACCCCAGCATCAGCGCCGTCATCAGCGCTAAATGAAACGGGATGGCGCAATGCCAGGCGGTGAAAAATGTGTCGCTGAATATGGTACCGGCCACGATCAGCGCGCCCAGCGACAATACCATCCAGCTTACCGTGCTGTTGCTGCGAATCGCTATCCAGCTCAGCATTGCCAGTCCGGCAGCGCCCGGAAGCCAGCCGGGGAGGTGGCAGCCGGCCATAAACTGGCAGCGCATATTCAGCGGCAGCGCCAGAAACAGTACGGCACAGACGATAACATCGCTGTACTTGACCTGCCGGTACCATGCGTAAAGATAAAACAGCAGAATCCCGGTTATCGCAACGAGCATCGGCGAACCGTCCGTCCCCACCGCGCTGGAAAGGAAACGGTAGTAAGTTTCTGAACGCGCTCCCGACGACGGCACGGCGGCTATGAGCAGCAGCGCGGGGAGCATCATGCTTATGACCAGCTGCCGCTGATTTTTTCTCTCAAGATTGAATTCAAGCAGCAGAATCATTGCCGCCAGCGCCACCGGGATCAGCATATAAAGTCCGAAACCGGTTTCAAGCTGGCTGAACGGCCCGACCCCTTTGCCCGCATAGAACGAAATGCTGAGCAGATATGTCCGGAAGCATGCGCCCGCCGCCAGCAGTCCGAAAATAGACCAAGGGAACAGCGGCCATTTCCAGGGTGTGCCGTTATTGTCCAGCGCCGCCCGTCCGCGCCGGATCACCGGTATCAGCAGCAGCAATACCGCGCCGCAGATTACCGGAAAAAGCATTATGCCGCGTATTGCCGGAAGCTTGCTGTCGGGAAAACCGCTTACCAACTGCGCCATGATAAACGGATAAACAAAGAAAATTCCGGTCATGGCATAAAATACAGCTCTGAATTGAAACGGCAGCCGCAGGCCCAGCCGTTTCCGCAAAATCTCCGCGATGCTGATGGAGAAGATCAGGCCGCCGGCCAGCCAGCCGGCCCCGGTCAGCGGCGAGTCCAGCGTTTTGCCGTCGATGCTTACCGACAACACCATGATCAGCGTCAGGATAATCAGCAATATTGACCGGGCGTCATCCCATACCGCGCCGACTCTGACGATAAAGACCGCCGTTGCCGTCAGCAGCATGGTGTACGCCGCGATCAGCCCCACCGGAACCGCCGTCTCCATCCAGACGTTCCCGGTATTGAAAATAACGGTCTGCGCATACAGAATAAGACAGGCGCTGAGCAGATAGAACGGATTGGCATTATACAGAAATTTAAAAATATCGCCCAAATGTATTTGCGGATTCAGGATTGACTCCGCTGATGACGGCGGTGCGGCGCTGGTTGATCTCCAACTGCGGACTTCCGTTTTTGGCAAAACTGGCGGCGGTGCGTTTTTGATTTCGTTGTTGTTCGATGATGCGGCGGCTTCTTGGTCGGCATGTGATTCGTTCATAATCCAGTCCTCCCCGGGTTTGATTATCATTTGCTATCATTAACTATCGTTAATTATAATTAACTTTCATTTAAAATGCAATATGCGATTGACTTTTTTTTGAAAAATATTATATTAGATGATATTAAACGATAGTAAATGAAAGGAAAGAATAAAATGAATGAGCAGGAAAAGAAAGCTGCCGGACCGGAATGGTTCTCGATTAAAGACGCGGCGGAATATTTGAATATCGGCGAGCCGACGCTGTACCGCTGGATGCGCGACCGCAAAATCACTTACCGCAAAGTGGGGGATTCCACCAGATTCCTGAAAGACGATTTGGACGCGGTTGTGCAAGTTTACCTTTCGGAGAAAAACCATCAGGAAGCCAGGCAGTGCTGTCCGGTCTGCCATAGCGAAGAGCTGGAAGCAGGCGTTTACCGTTCCACCGGCCTGACCTATTTCCAGATGAAGAAAACCAAATTCTGGACGATCCGTGACAGCAACATCAAAACTGAAGCCCGCATGTGTGCCCGCTGCGGAGCCGTCACAATTTTTGGCGACCTCGATAAACTCCACAAAATTAAAACTGGTTCAGCAGAGCAGGAACCCGCAACGGAATAATGACATAAACGACTTGAATGAAAATGTTTCGACTTTAATTTCAAGGCGGTTTTGCAGTTATGTTGCTTACTTATCTGTTTTTGTTTCTGCCGTAGATTTTTCAGGAGCCGGCTTGATCATCCACGATTTGTTATTTTGGGCAAATACACGAGCTCTCTTTAACAGGCTCATATCCTTTTTAGTATCCAGGATAATACGGAATCCAATGCTGTCATCTCTATTCACCGCACTATGACTGTAACCCCAGTAGTCTTTGCGAGGAGGATGAGGCACGTCGCTATATTCTGTACAACCGGAATTAAAAGCTCCTCCCATCCAGCGGGAACCAGGATTTAAGTAGTCCTTGCTTGTTGAGTCTTTTTCTGCAATATACTCGGACACATTACCTAACATGCCATATAGCCCCTCCGGAGTTCTGCCGTCCGGGCGGGATTTCACTTCCTCTGTATGCCAATTCCATTCAGTTCCCCAATAACCATAGTATGTATGTGCCAGATTGCGATCCCATTTATCGCCCCATGGATAACGACGGTTACTGCCGTATGCCGCTATCATCCATTCGTTCCATGTTGGCAATCTGAACAGGCCAAGTTCCGGGTGTGTTTCAGAAAGCCACTTGCAAAAAGCTTGTGCATCTAAAAAAGTGATCATAACAACCGGTCGATTATCCTGGCCTTGAGGATATTTATTATCATGCCAGATAGCACTTTTATCTTGGATGGAATATATGGCGCTGACGGTTGTGGTAGCTCGCTTACTTGAGACTATTTCCAGTACATCTGTATCATCCTTACGCTTTCCGGTTGCTGCCAGATATTCCTTGAACATTGCATTGGTGACTTCAGTTTCCAGCATATAAAAGTCTGGATATTGTATGTTGTAATGAGCTGGATTAATCCTTTTGAAAATGCCGAAGGTGTCTCCAATAGAAACTTTAATTTCTGCTTGAATACTGGCGGATCCAGATGGAGTAGGTGCATCTTCTGAACTAGCCTTGAAACTGCCTAATAGCATCAGAATTGTGACTATCTTTATGATTTTTCTCATTCTGGTTCTCCTCCTATTGATTTGTCCATGTATTAAAAAAGGTGAGCGATTATCGTATAAAATCTTGAATGCCCTCTAAAATATCTTGCTCTTCAGTCAATATAATTGCGTTCCGCGATAATCCAAAAGCTGTAACGAAAATATTTTTGACTTTGGTTCTAACCTGAATAATTCATAAACTTATGGCGAAATACTGCAATCTGCTTAAAGTAA
>JBAWXM010000135.1:0-12869 GCA_037144075.1 Lentisphaerota bacterium
CTCTTCGGGATATTTCGCGAGACTTGTCAAGTTTATTTCTTGACAGCTCCTTATGAAAATGGCTGCATGAAAATCTTTTCTAAAAGACGGATAGTAGTACAGAGAAATACAGTTTTTATCCACGAATAGCACTAATTGGCCGAAAACAACAAATACATTTTATCCCGCATGGCGGGATAATGAAGATAATACTATTGAGTCAGTGAATGAACGCGCAGATCTACGCGTTCATTTGCTGACTCCGGTTTTACCTCCGTGCCCTCGGTGTCCTTGTGGTGAATATAGTTTCTCCGCCATAAATCAAATTCACAGCAAAATATTCATTATTTCAATACTTTCGCCAACGGGCAGAGCATTGTGTCAACGTCTTCGCCGGAACGGTATTTGCTCAGAAGCTGGCGTGAACGTTCCGCAAGCCTGCGACGGACTTCGCGCCTCTCGCCTTTGATGCGGGCAATGGACATATTGTCATACGCGGTCGTCTGATGACGCATCCAGGCAATTACCGCCGCTTCCACCCGGCGTTCCAGCGGAATCAACTGCGTTCTGGCAACTGTGCCGCTGCCGACCGGCACGGCATGAACGGTCACGGCGTCGGCAAACTTTTCCGCAAAAGCTGACCATTTTCCGGCAAACGCCAGAAAAGACAAAACCGCGTTGCGGAATTCAACTTCATATTTTTCCTGTTTCGCCTCGCGATATTTTTTGCCCGCTTCCAGTTTTTTCAAATGCGACGGGTCTGAACGTTCCGCTTCCAGCCGGGCCTTGACATCCTTAACGACATCGGCGGCAATCCACAGTCCGATTGCTTCAATGCGATTGCGGCGGCGGTGAACCATAAGCCAGTAATCCCCGGCAGCCTTGAGCCGGCGCGTTAATCCGGCATCCCCGCTCTCCACAAAACCCCATCCCGCCGGCGGAGTTAAAGCCTGCCCATCGTGCAGCACCTTCTCCTTAGTCACACCCGCCCATACAATAAATTCTTCTTTTTTAACTGCCATTTATTTTACCTTAGTCATCGTAATCGCTGGAGCTATCAGGTTTGTATTGCCCGTCCGTTGTGTACGTTCAGGCAAGACTGAAGAAATCGCCTCTGGGCTGCCGTTCGGATTGAATTCTGCCGGAACGCAACAGGATATCAAGATGCGACTTTACAGTCTTCTCGTCCGCGCCCATGGCCACCCGCAAATCGTCAACCGTACACGGACGGCGGCCGACCAGATCAATTATCTGCTGATCAAATTTTTCAAGGCTGACATCCGACCGCAGCGCGGCGCTCTTGTATCTGAAAGGCCCGACCGCCTCCACCGGGAGAAACGATTCCAGCGCCCGGACAAACCGCAGCGTGTTTTCGCGCGAGGAAGGCTTTATCCAGTCAACGCATCCGGGGCGGTCAAGGGTATTCAATTGAACTTTATCCGGATTAATTGTTTTGACAATCCCGGCAAATCTGGCGATAGACTCGTCTGAATCATTTATTCCAGGAACGATAAACAACTCCAGCCAAACTTTTGAAGTACGTATTCTGCCATATTCAAAGAGGCCCCGGCAGAGAGAATCAAAATCAAGGCCTGGAACCGGACGGTTGATCTTGTCAAACTCATCCTGTGATGATGCGTCCAGCGATGGAATCACCAGGTCAACTTTCTCAATTTCCTTCTGCAATTGCGGATCGCCGAGCAATGTTCCGTTAGTCAGCAGGCAGACCGGATATTGCGGATAGCGCGACTTGATGAAATCGACGACCCGTCCAATCCCGGAATTAAGTGTGGGTTCCCCTGCCCCCGAAAAAGTCAGGTAGTCAATCTTTATGTTTGAATCCAGCACCTTTTCCAGTTGAACCAGAACATCGTCTATGGGCACATATTCCCTGCGCTCCAGCAGCAGGGCATCGGTTTCGCCGGCTTCGCAGTATACGCAGTTCAGTGAGCAGGTCTTGGACGGCACCAGATCAATCCCCAGCGATACACCGAGCCTTCTGGAAGCGACCGGGCCGAAAACATATTGTGATCTCATAATTGTAATCTTCTATTTTTAAATTAAATAATATCTGCTATAGTAAAAATACTAATGGATTTAAGAATACTGAAACTTTCGCATTTTTCAATGCAGAAGTTAAAACAAATACGAAGGAATCTAAATGATTTTATGGCAGCACCTTTACTTGTTTGTGTTTCTGCTTGGCGCGGTACTGTCACTGGGCTTTACGCCGCTTTTTCAGAAAATCGCTGAAAAAGCGGACTTTATGGACCGTCCGAAATGCGAAGATCACAAAAAACATGCCAGGGCGACTCCGCTGATGGGCGGCGCGGCAATGTTTTCAGCATGGATTATCGCTATTATTATGGGATATGCCGCAGTCAATGCTTTCAATTCCGGAATGTTCTCCAATGATTTATCCAATAACATTTCCGGAGTAAACTATGTTGGCGGCAGAGTATTTTTTATCTGTCTCGGCGCATTTCTCGCCACTGCATTAGGCCTGCTGGATGACAAAATATCTCTCAAAGCCGGAACCAAATTCCTCGGACAATTTCTCATCGCCGCCATCGCTGTTTCGTTCGGCGAAATCAAAATAAGCGTATTTTTTAATAATCCGGTCATTATCTGGTGCATCTCGGTGTTCTGGATTATGCTGCTGATCAATGCCATTAATTTCTTTGACAACATGGACGGGCTGGCTGTCGGAACCGTTACAATCGCCATGGGGCTTTTCACCGCTGTTGCCGCCATGAACGGACAGTATTTCATCGCCGTGTTCGGTGCGCTGACCTGCGGGGTATGTGTCGGATTCTGGTTCTTCAACCACTCTCCGGCTACCATCTTCATGGGGGATTCCGGCAGTCATCTGCTGGGTTATCTGCTGGCGGTAATGAGCGCCAGCGTCACATACTTCTCCAGAGATTACTCGCTTACCCGTTTTCCAATCCTTATTCCGCTGTTCATTCTGGCAATTCCGCTGTTCGACGCCTTTTCCGTAGTCATAATCCGGCTTTATCACCACAAGCCAATATACATCGGCGACCATAATCATCTTTCGCACCGTTTCGTCAAAATGGGCATGAGCCGCAAACGCGCCGTCCAGATGGTGCATCTGATGACCCTGATTATCGGCTTGAGCGTTCTTCCGCTGCTCTGGGGTGATTACAAAATCGACGTGGTAATCCTTGCGCAGGCGCTGCTGATGCTGTTGTTCATTAGTCTGATCCAGTATGCCGTATACCATGACCACTGCAAACATGCAGAAACAGAACATACAGCAGAAAAACCGAAAACTGAGCATAAACAGGAATGATTGAACTGACTTATTCGGCATGTTTCAAATAATGGTTAAAGATAGTTGACACTTTTTTGAGACGCATACATTGAAAGCCGCAGGCTCGAATCATGTTGCAGGCACAGGATTTTAATCCGTCCACCATCCACCCCGCACATTTTGAGAGCCGCAGGCTCGAATCATATCAATCCTTATATGTTTCGTTCCTACGGAACTCCAAATTTTTATTATCATTAATTCACCGGACTAAAGTCCGGAGCTACAATATGTATCGCTCCGCCGGAGCTTGCTTTGACTGTTTTACAGTATTTTATCAGAGCGTTATGACATAAAAGTGTCAACTACCTTTTGAAACATGCCACTTATTCAGATAAAAAAAACACTACCGTTAATTTTCTTATTGACTAATTGGAATTCAGGTTGATAGTATTAAACATCGGAGAGAAATTAAAATCAGAATTCTCACAGACGGAGCGGAAAAATGAAAAAAATGCTGTTGTTGCTTGCCGGCGTCATGCTGTTTCCCAGTTTTACTTTCGCGGAGGACATTCAAACCGTTGACGGCACTGTTTATAAAGATATTACCGTTGAGGGGGTAAATCCTTCAGGAATTGACATCGGCTATACAGACGCTAACGGCAGTTATATTCTGCGCGGGCTCAAGTTTACAAACCTTCCGGCAGATATCCAGAAACGGTTCGGCTATGTACCGGTGGCAAGCCAGCAGTTTGAAGCCAAAGTCAATCAATACTCATCTTCGGAAATGGAAGACGTAGCCGGCACCGAAAAAGCCAGACTGGAGGCAATCAAGAAAGAAGTCCAGCAGAAACTTGCCGGCGCCGATATCAAGATCAACCCCGCAGATTTACGATACGCAGTTTTTGCCTTGCGCCGTTTAGTAAAAATTAAATCAGTCGGTCCGATCCAGCAGGGCTGCGTGGTGGAAGTTCAGGAAGTCACAACCGGTAAGCCGATAAAAAGCGCAAGAGTATTGCTGGACGGCGTAAATCTGCCGCCGGATGATGTATGGACCGGATATATTTATCCTACAGGAGCCCAGGCCACCTATCAGAAGGTCAGCGGGATTCCGGTCTTTACCGAAAGCGTCAACCGGTCGGTGGATATTATCAATAAATATCTGAATATATATGGAGAATATGCAGCTTCCATGAATGACCAGAATAACACTCCGCCGCAGGATATTCCAGCGCCGGATCAGGACAGCAGCGTTGCATCCGGCGATAATTCCAGTGTTTCAGCCAATATATCGCAACCGGCGGACTCATCCAGCGTATCATCCGGCAGCAGCCAGCAGGATCAGCAGGACCAGCAAAGTTCCGCTGACAATAATAACTTCAACTATGTTCCGGATGACGGTTACGGCTATACTTATAGTGTCGGCGGATCCTATTATCCGGTAAACTGGTACTGGCATCATCACAACCGTCCGCATCCGAGACCAACACCCCGCCCGGGTCCGAAACCTGTTTACAATAACAACGCCAATGCTAATACCAGCAATTTTAACAACCGGATCAATTCAAACGCTAATATCAGCAATTTTGACAACCGGATCAATGCTTATGAACAATCGATAAACCGGCAGGAATCACGCTCCGGCGCCATCCCGAATGCGGACGGCGGACAAAGAAATTACGGCCAGTCTTCAAACCGGGTCGGCAATTTTCATCAGGCTTATTCAGGCGGCGGCAGCAGATCAGGCGGCGGATTTGGCGGCAGATCCGGTGGCGGCGGCGGCGGTCGCCGGTAAATTCAAACTTATTAATTATAAGCAGGCCGGCCTCCCCCCGGCCTTTATTATTTCTTATCACGGTTCTCCAAATGACTAATATCCGTAAAATCATACATATTGATATGGATGCGTTTTTCGCTTCGATTGAAATCCGCGACAATCCGGCGCTGCGCGGCAAACCGGTGATCATCGGCGGAAATCCTGAAAAGCGCGGAGTCGTAAGTACCTGTTCGTATGAAGCCAGAAAATTCGGAGTTCATTCGGCAATGCCGGCAGGACAGGCAAAGAAACTATGTCCGCAAGGAATTTTTCTTCCGGTAAATATGGAAAAATACGTCATGGTTTCAGAGCAGATACAGAGAATATTTTATGACTATACCGATCTGGTTGAACCATTATCAGTTGATGAAGCATTCCTGGATGTAACCGAGAACAAGAAGCATTGCCGGTCGGCGACGCTGCTGGCGCAGGAAATTCGGGAGCGCATCCATCGGGAAACCGGCCTTACCGCCTCCGCAGGCGTATCCTTCAATAAGTTTCTGGCAAAAATAGCTTCCGACATCAACAAACCAGACGGAATGACCGTAATCACCCCTGACAAGGCCAATGAATTTATCGAAAAACTGCCAATAGAGAAATTCTATGGCGTCGGCAAAGTCACTGCCGGCAGGATGAAGGAACTGGGCATCAGGACCGGACTGGATCTTAAAATTTTTGACCAGACTGAACTGATCAGACACTTCGGGAAAACCGGGATTTACTATTATAATATCGCACGCGGATGTGACGACAGAGAAGTTGAAACTGATGTTCCGCGCAAATCGCTCGGACGGGAAACCACGCTGCAGATTGATATTTCCGATATTCCGGAAATTATCAAAATTCTGGAGGATCTATCCCGTGAAGTGGAAGCGCTGTTGCATGAAGAAGGACTCGCCGGTAGAACAGTAACACTGAAGCTGCGCTACGAAGACTTTCAGACAGTTACCCGCAGCCAGTCTTTTCCATGCCTGATCAATGAATATGAATTCATCCGCAATACCGCCGTCAGCCTGCTGGATAAAACTCAAGCCGGTCAGCGCAAAGTCAGACTGCTCGGCGTTACCGTGTCCGGCTTCCCTGAACAGGCGTCAGGCCCGGTGCAACTGGAATTTCAATTTTGAATGGCGGCATTGCCATATTTTTAGCAATTATTATTCGATTCCAGAAGTTTATAAACTCGCTCCACCCCGGGAAAATCACGAAAGAGAAAGCCTTTTTTCTGAAAGAAATCGCTGGATTCGAGAACTTGTTTTATTTCAGGGCGTTCTGACAAACTGCGGTCAACTCCAATGATGAAAGGCATATCGGAATGACTGGCGCAATAATCAAGGCGTTTCAGCAACGGAGTGGAATGCCAGCGGTGAAACAGTTCCAGATGGATGATTTTACCGCCGGAATTTTTAAAACTCAGGTCGGCAAAAATTATTTCCTGATTGCCGGCGTCAAAAAACGGAGTATCGCCGACAATCTGCCAGTCCTGTATTTTCTCTTTAAATAAACGGTGAAACATGGCAACTTCCTCCGGCACATAGGCGCTGAAATTGCGGTAATGGCTGACCAGATTGCTCTTCCAGTCCAGGCGCAGTTTATATTTTTTGCCGCCAAGATCAATTTCCGCCTTAAGCATCCACTTTTTCAGCAGGCATACCGCCGGAAAGAAAGTTGCCAGCTGCAAACCGTATTTCCGGGAATTTTCAAAAATACTGGCCGGACCGCTGATCTGCATTTGAATGCGCATGGTTTTATTGCCATGCTCATCTTTGCCGTCCGGCATTTTTTTGACTTCCGCCAGCAACCGGAAAAATTTCAGGTATTTAAAAAGGCGGCGCATTTCCGCCGGATCCGGATCTTCAACATCCACCAGCATGTCGCCGCAATATAACAGCAACGCCTGAACCTGGGAACAATTATAACGTTCGAGCAGTTCCTTTGTGAACATGGTTTTCACTGCAACCAGAGTTTCATTCTGCGGCAGATCGGCATAAATGCCGCCGTCAATAATATTGGCGTCGGCGGAAACCGCCTCGAGCAGTTGACGGCGGTATTCATCCAAGTCCGCGATTCCGCTCTTTAAGAGAGCGGTGGAACCGGTAAAAAGTTTCTGCCGCAATCCGGCATAATCAAATTCCAGCGGCATCGTAAATTTGCAGCGGTCCAGAATGAGTTTGTTAAAACCCTTTGCCAGCTTCACGTCTTTATGGACGTTAAGCAGCGGCTCCACTATTTCCTCAAGTTCGCCGCGGGTTGGCGGTTTACCGTCTTCCGGCAGGCGGTAAACCGCAAGCAGCTCAGACGCAAGCTCCAGATTAACCTGATCGTCAACCGCGATAAATACCGGCTTTATCGACTCCCCGCTGCGGCGGAATTTCATCAAATCTTTAGTCAGCATTCAAGACCGCCTTTTCCAGCTGAAATGATTTTTATAGGCGCGGTGCTCGCGCCGCCGTTCACTGACATGAACCTCGGAAGTGCCTTCGCTGACCAGTTCGTACAGCACGGCCTGCTTGCCCTCGCCTGCCCTCAATATCCGGCCCAGGCGCTGGACGTGTTCGCGGATGCTGCCGCTGCCTGAAACAATGATTCCGATTCCGGCTTCCGGCACATCCACGCCCTCATTCAATACCTTGCTCGTAATCAATACCGGATATTGCCCGGAGCGGAAATTATCCAGAAATTCCTTGCGTTCGGCGGCCTTGGTACGGTGAGTGATCACCGGCAGCAGAAAACGGCGTCCCATGTCGTAGGCCGTATCGTTATCGGCGGTAAACGCAATAATCCGCTCTCCGCGGTGACGGCAGATCAATTCCCATACTTTGTTGAACTTGCTTTTGCCGGCGCGGGCAATCCTGCGCTGAGTCAAATAAGCGTCAAGCGCCTTGCGTCCGTCCGGCTGCCGCGCACACAATCCGATAAATCTGGCCCAGTCGCTTTTCTGATTGAAAGTAATACCGTTGCGGCGCAGGAAACCTGTATAAATTTGTCTGGACAATTGATAGTCGGCGGCTTCGTCCGGTTCCAATGCCAGTTCCAGCCGTCTGGTGACGTAAGGCGCCAGAACGGAACCTTCAAGTTCGTCTATATGTATCTGGTAGGCAATCGGCCCGATCAGTTCCTCGATAATCTCATTGCCGCCGTCATCCCGGTCCGGCGTGGCGGTCAAACCAAGACGGTAAGGAGCCATGCACATTGCCGCGGCAGTGCGGTTGACCTGGCCCGGCAGATGGTGGCATTCGTCAAAAATCACGAACCCGAAACGGTTGCCGATGAATTCCATGTGAATTACCGCCGAGTCGTAAGTCGTTACTGTAATCTGCTCGATCTCGCGACTGCCGCCGCCGAGCATTCCTACTTTGCAGTGGAAAAACTTCTCCAGCGAGCTGGCCCACTGCTGCATCAGGTCAATAGTGGGAACGACGATCAGCGCCGGACGCTTGATCGCGCTTATCGCCATGACCGCCATGTAAGTTTTACCGGATCCGGTCGGCATTACAATCATCGCCCGCCCTGCCGCCTCCACCCGCCAGCAGCGGAATGCCTCCTGCTGATGCGCCCGCGGCGCAAATCCGGCATGCAGTTCCAGTTCCAGCTGGGAATATGCGCGCGCTTCGTCAATAAAGTCAATCCGGTGCTCCCGGAGGGCAATAATTATTCTGGCATATTTATATGCCTGCGCACGGTAGAGCTTGACCCGTTCATCAAAAATAACATCCTGAGCAACCGGAATCAACTGTTCAGGCGCGGCGTCAAGCAACAGCGTACCCTGGGAAAAACAGATTCTTACCGGAGCGTCGCGCATATTCGCCTGCATTATTTATTATCATTATCCGGGCGAAAAGCGCCAATGCTTCCAACTATGAGAAAAGAGGCGATAAAAACCATTATGACATAAAATATTCTGACCAATACAGGGTCTGAACGGAAAAACAGCAGCAGCAAAGCAGGCAGCGCCATTGGAATCCCAATCCACAACCCCCACTTCAGTCCGCGATTCCAATCAGGATATTCCGGATAATCGAATTCCGGAAGCTGTATATCATCAGGCTCCGGTTTCTTCTCTTCATCCATAATCAGTACCAGTCTTTAATTTATGGTCTTAAAATCCTCGGTTTTGCCTATGCTGCGGGAAATCGCCACCCGGCCGGAACGCGCCGTCTCAATGATTTCATAGTCCTTGATCAGTTCGATGAAATTATCAATTTTGTCAGCTCTGCCGTGCAGCTCAATGCCCAGTTCATTGGTATGGACCAGCACGATCTTGCCTTCAAAAATCTCGACCAGCTGAAGAATCTGCGAACGCTGCTCATGATTCTCGGCTTTGACTTTGATCAACGCCAGTTCGCGTTCAATAAAACGGCTGCCGGTAAGGTCTTCAACCTTGATTACGTCCACCAGTTTATTAAGCTGCTTGTCAATTTGTTCAAGCACCGCATCATCGCCGGTAGTGACAATCGTCATCTTGGACACGTTAGGATCATGAGTCTCATTGACGGTCAACGATGAGATATTATAGCCGCGCCCGCTGAACAGACCGGCAATTCTTGCCAGAACCCCGAATTTATTTTCAACCAAAACCGAAATTGTATGTTTTTCCATAATAATTATATCCAGTTAATGTTTAATTCTGATTGCTATTTTTAATAAATTGCATCTGATATGCCGGTTTTGCAACCTCTTTTCAATAAAAAGATCTCACTCCGGCATAGGAGCCGTAAAGAAATAACCTTGACATCTTCGCGCTTCTCCCGAATGCCTTTGTGTTTGCCGGTTCGTTACATACCTTCAGGTATGCGCCTTACCGGCAATTCCCAAAATCTCTTCGGGATATTTCGCGAGACTTGTCAAGTTTATTTCTTGACAGCTCCATAGTATGCCTCGACTTCTTAAAAATATCCGAAAAGGAATATGAAAGCCGGCGATCTTAATTCAACATTACCTGGCCGCCGGTTACTGGGATGGCCTGTCCGGTCTCATATTTCTGTTCCACCACATAGATGATCGCTTTGGCCACGTCAGCGGGGAAACAGCCGCGGTTCATCGGAACTTTGGCCTCGTAGAACGCCTTGACGTCGCCAATGGTCAGAGCTCCAGGAACTTTGCCGCTGTTCAGATACTGAACAAACAAACCTTTTTCCGGGTCGCTCCAGAGCGGGCCGTCGAAGAAGTTTCCCGGGCAGATGCTGTTGACTTTAATTTTGTCTTCCACCAGTTCCAGCGCGAAACTCTGCGTCAAGCCGATGGTTCCGAACTTGCTGCCGGCATACGCGCCGTTGCGGTTGCTGCCGGTCAGCCCGCTTTTTGAATTGATCTGCACAATATCTGTCCAGTTATTGCCATGCTTGTTCTGCAGCGCCATAACCGGCGCGACATGTTTGGTGCAGAGGAAATATCCGGTGTAGTTGATATCGGTAACAAATTCCCAGTCTTTCAATGTCATCGTTTTAACCGAACCGGCGCGCAGCACCCCGGCGTTGGCTATGAGAATGTCAATGCCGCCGCAGCGTTCGACCAGTTCAGACATCATCTTTTGCACAGACTCTTCAGAAGATATATTCACTTCCAGCGCAATAGAGCAGGAAGAACCGAATTTGGAATTAATCACGGCGGCGGCGCCTTCCGCGCCCTGACGGTTCATGTCGGCGATAACCGCCAGCGCACCTTCGGCGGCCAGTTCTTCGGCAATGCCGAACCCGAACCCCTGAGCGCCGCCGGTGATAACCGCAATTTTGCCTTTCAACCGTCCGCCGGATTTGCCGGATGACACCTGTTTGCGATATGACTCCACTTCCCAGTTTTCAATAAATCCGCGCGCTTTGTCGCTCATGAACAGACAGCCGCCGAATGCGGCGGTCCAGGCCTGGACTTTAGCGGCGTCCATCGCCAGCCCGGCCACGGTAAGCGCATCCTTATAAGTATCGGCGGCGCAGAATACCGCTTTGCCGGGAACGGACACTACTTTCGGTTTATAGCCATATTTAGCTTCAAACGCCACGACTGCGTCAAGATTCGGAGTTTCGGTTTCCAGGCAGAAAGATTTAGCGTAAACGATATGATCCGGCGTCAGCGCTCCTGCCGCAACTTTAAACGGCGGCAGACTGATTACCGTCGCCGGCGCGCCTGTCCCCAGCAATGAACGCAGCGCCGGCGCATTTTCAAACACAAAATGGACATCTTTTTCGCCGGTGTTCAACTTTAAAGCCACGCCTTGTTTCTGATAATGTCCGGCCAGCTTATCCATGATCGCCTGATAAATCGAACGGATACTTTCCGCTTCATCAGCGCCGACGAACACCCCGTGATTTTGCAGGAAAATAACCTGGGGATCACGCCCCTTAGCCTGTTTATATTCCAACGCCGCCTGATAAACCGCCGCCGCCAATGTAAAGCCGGGATCAATATAATCTATCCACAACGCTTCCGGGAACAACTCTGAGCAAATCTCTTTGCCTTTTCTGCCGCAGGTCATGCCGTTGACCGCCGCGGGATGAAGATGAACTACAAAAGCGGTCGGAATAAGTTCATGCAAAGGAGCCTCGACAGAAGGGCGGCCCGATGAATCATAGCTGACAGCGTCAGCCAGCATTTTCTTGACCACGGCTTCACGCTCCGCCGCGCCGGCAAATTCGCCGATAGCAAAGACCGCGCGCACTTTTTCGCGTTCCATCTTAACAAAATCTTTTTCGGTGATGGACGCCAGACTTATTCCGCTGGGTTTTACATAAAGAAATTTCCCGTCTTTAAAAGAGGTGTTGCCACCGCCGCCCAGAACATAATCAGGATTCAGCCCGAAAAAAGTTGATAATTCAGTAATGCTTTTCAATGACATCGTAAATGCTCCTTTAAAATTATTATAAATAAGTTTTTTGCAAAAAATTTCGTTATTGCTCAAAATATTTCAAAATATGACAAAATAGATAAAATTCTATCATAAAATTACAACAGAAACTGCCATGATTCAAGTAATAGATCACGGGAAATCCGGAATTATTGCTTCAGCATGGCAGACTTGTGATATTCTTCACTTGATTTCCCTGTATTTTAAGATTATCTTTATTGCTTGTAAAAAAACTGAATATATATTTTGGAGATATAATGTCTGAACCCAAGCCAACCAAAACCAGGGAACATTTTTTGGAAAACGACAAGCGCAAAACTTGGAAGATAGAGACGATTTTTGAGAACTTTCTCTGGTCAAGCCGCTATCTGGTGCTGCTTGCCGTAATTTCCAGTCTGTTTGCATCGCTGATCCTTTTCGTCATCGGCGCTTTTGACATCGTGAAACTGATTATTGATCTGGTGAACGCCGGCCGTGGAACAGGTCCGGCAATGGATATACACGGAGCGGTGCTGGGAACGATTGTCGGCAGTATCGACATCTTCCTGATCGCGGTGGTTTCGCTTATTTTCAGTTTCGGTCTGTATGAACTTTTCATCAGCCATATTGACGCGGCGGACACTACCGAGTCATCGAATATTCTGGATATCGGCTCGCTGGATGTGCTTAAAGACAAGATCGGCCAGGTTATCATTATGGCCTTAGTCGTCAAATTTTTTCAATTCATTCTGGTAATGAAAGTGGAAAACCTCTCGCAAATGCTGCTTTTCGCCGCCTCTGTTGGTATTCTGTCACTGGCGCTGTTTCTAATGCATCTCGGCAAGAAAATGTCGCACGACTCGAAATAATAATCCCTGCTAACCGCCTGCTCAATTATAGAGGTAATTTCAAAAGTAGTCATAATTCAGGCGCCAGGAGTCAGAATAATTGGAGAACGAACTGGATTTGAGTTAGAATTTCATTCT
>JBAWXM010000136.1:0-12843 GCA_037144075.1 Lentisphaerota bacterium
GTTTGATTCTGTGACGCAAAATCAAATTCACAGCAAAATATTCATTCGTGCAATTCGTGGAAAAACATTTCCTGTTTTTTAACAATTGCCTTTTTACTAATTAGTGATTTTGTCAACTGAAATGGATAAATCAGTCTCAAAGATGGTGGTAAAATAGATTTTTTAAACTCAGGTTTGAGGGATAATAATAAGTGGCAATTTTACAGGCTTGTCCGCCGCAGACGGGCAATATCCGCTGTGTTCATTATATTTTATTGCGACGCCATTTTGATTTAATGAATGAAACTGCCTGCTCTGGCTATGCCTGTAATGCCAATCATTATCCAGAATGCGTTAAGCAGGGTATATGCTGAATCGCGTTTTAATGCGGCGCACCATGTCAGCATAATAGCGTCAATAGTATTGAATATCCAGACAAACATGAAAGGGCTTGCCGGCCCCATCCAGCTTACCAGCGAAAAACTGAAAATACGCATTAAAACGCCGACCATTTCGATAGACTTTATATTCGATAAAACTAACAAGTTTACTTTATAAAAATTCAAAGGTATCCTCCTTGTGTCCGGCAATATTTAATAATAAGTTGTCAGGCAAGTTCTCTGTTTTTATTTTTTGGCGAAAAACCAGATGGATGTGGCGCCTTTTGTATAAGACGCTTCCAGCCGTTTTCTGATGTCTTCCCGTGTTTCTGTTTTACTGGTGAGGACGTTGGTAATGATGGTTTTTTCCGGGAGTTCCTTCAGGACGGTTTCAGGCGCAATGACAATATCTTCGCAGACGAACGAAGTATTGACCAGGCATACCAGTTTTCCGCGGCTGTTTTCAGCGGTTAACAGATAAAAGTCATCGGTGATGCCGGCTTTTTTGCGGACGATGGAGCCCTGACGCAAAATATCTCCGTATTCCGCGCCGATACGGGTTCCGGTTTCGAACGCTTTCATGCAGCGGCCGTCGAATGTTCCCCACCACCATACCAGTATGCCGCCGGCTCCGCACATGATATCATGAATGATTCTGGCTTCCAGTCCGGCCTGGTTGCGGGAGTCGATTTCCTCCGGGTTGTCCGGCAGGCTCAAAGTGCCTTTGACCATGGTGGAAAAAGTTTTCTGATTGGACTTGGTCCATTCCGCCATCTGCACGATTCTGGAGGCGGAACCGGAAAGCTCATCGGCCACGTAAACCCCGTTAAGGTTTTTCAATTTGACCAGTTGCTCCCAGTCAATGCCGGAACGCTGCCTGCTGCTGCTGGCGGACGGATAGCCGGAAGAAAGGTTGAAGTTGATTTCCGGATAAATCTGGCGGGCCATCGTGGTAATCCGGTCCAGCAGTTCGGTATTCTGCATGCAGCGGAAGTCCACCCACCGGTTTTTATAAGTGGCGACCAGTTTGTCGGCGTCCATGTCTTTGATCGTGGCGAACGGGATGCCGCTGTGATTGGCAAATGCCTGTTTGCAGCGGTTGCAGAAACAGAAAGAAAGCGGACTGGAATATTCGGCGTCTTCCAGATACTCCTTGATGCCGTGGTCGCGCAGCAGCGGAATAAGTTTTTCAATATGAATACGGATGTAAGTTTCGCTCTGGCCGCGGATCAGATATTCCGGACATACCAGTTTGTTTTCGAGTGATTTGCCGAGCGGGTCATTCCGCCATATCCCCGCGGAGTCAGGGTGGTTCTGGATGTATTCGCGGCTTTCGTCAGTGTACGGATTGCCCGGCCACCACCATTCGCCCCAGCCCACGAGCCGGAGGTGTTTGCGGTCGCTGAGCAGTTTCCAGTGTTCGCGGTTTCGCGCCGCAAGGTCAGGCACTGCTTCGCCGGGTCTGGCCGCCCAGATGGTCATTCCGGCTTTCTCAAAGGTGTCGAGTATTTTTTTCTGCTGCTCCGGGTTTAGCAATGAAGAATAAATGGTATCGACGCCCCAGTCATAGTTTCTTGAATAAGCGGATTTTAATTCCTGCAGCACTTCCAGTTGCTGGACGATGCCAACTATCTGCTGGTGGCCGTCCGGCGTAGTGCAGCGTATTTTGATATTATAGCTGCCTGGAACAATTTTGCTGTCGGCATTGAGCACCAGGAACATCAGGCTGTCAGTCTTGCGGTTAAGATCAAAAGGCGCGATTTCCTTGTCATAGGTCAGACTGTACTGATTCAGCGTTTTGCCGAATTCGGAGACTACTTTATGCGCGAAATTTGATGGCGGCGGCATTTCCAGCGGATGATTTTTAAATGGTTTGATTTCTGGCCGTGGAACCGGGCTGTCCAGGGTGACGCCTTCCGGCAGGGTGATGGTGATGCAGACGTTTTTCTGCGGTTTGCCGGAAAGGTTCCTGATCTGCATCAGAAACTGTTGTGCGGAATCTTTGCAGATATAGACCGGAGTCTCCAGTCTTGCCGCGCTCCAGATGTCCGCTTCAACCAGCGCCCCGGTATATGGCATAACAGTATAATACCGCCGGCACGGTATCTGTTTAGCCGGAACATATTTCAAATCTTCAGTCAGTAGAAAGCAGTCAACGAATGCCGGATTTTGCGGTTCAACATCATTTTTGATTTTCAGCACAACCGGCCTGGTCCGCCTGAGCTTCAATGGTTCCGGATTGAGTTTTACCCAGGTGAATGCATCGTTGAGCAGTATGTCATTCGGCGGAGGTGCGGCCGTGAATTTACGCCCGTTAATTTCCACGCTGATGCGCTGCGGTCCCCACTGGGAGAGCGATCCTAATCTTACCCACAGGTTGTAGTAGCTGCTGCGGGATATCCTGATGAACGCGGATGCTTCCGCCTCATTGCCGGCCAGCGGCCTAACCAGCGAATGCATGTTTGACTCATTGGGAATGCCGACCTTTACTTTGGTCCAGGCATTGCGATATTTCAGGCTGCCGTAAACCGCATCGTCAGGCGCGAAACTTTCCGCCTCCATCCAGTAATAATCTTTTTCCGCCGGATCTTCGAATCTAGCCGGAATCTGTCCGGTGTCGGTTGTTTTTATTTCAGTCGGAACAGGTGTCGCCGGCGTCACCTTTGAAATTTCAATGTTGCCTGTCATGACTTTGCCGGATGCTTCGCTGAAGGCGATATTGATCATCACGGATTCAGTTCCGTCAGGAAACGGGCATTCTGAATTTGACCCGAATTTGAAACTAAACTTTTCCCAGCCTTCGGTTTTTTGTCCGGTAGTGAACGCCGAAACAGGATATTGTTTCAGCGGTTTATCCTTGGCGCCGTTAAAAACCAGCGAAAGATTAAAGCTGCCGGTGCTTACCGCCGCGACATTCATTTCATAAGTTATCTTGTAAGTTCCTGCCGCATTCAGGTCCCTGTCTGTTTTCAAGGCGCAACTGTTCAATTCCAGACTGGCGTTTTTCGGCACAATTGCCAGCATGCTTCTGCCGTCTTCAGATTTTTCAATTTTGACTGAAGCCGTATCAGCAGGATTGATCCGCCAGTTTTTCAACCCCTGTTCGAAATTGTCACTGAATAAATTCTGCCCGTGCAACTGCGGCAACATTGACAGAATGCCGCAAATTATAATAATTTTCCTCATCCGGGAATCTCCGTAATAAACAAAAATTTTTGTAATATAGCGTTTAATCCGCAAAAAAGAAGCTCATGGATTGATAACATTTTGTCATTTATGCAGTTTTTATCATTATTGGTATTGATTTTAACGATGAATGGAATTATAATTGTATTATGACTATTAGTCAGTATATGACTATTGGTTAAATGAATGGAGATGAAAATGGGAACGGCTGAACGCAGAAGCAGGGAAAGAAAACAGCGCGAAGATCAGATTGTAAACGCGGCTGAGAGAGTTTTTTTTGAACACGGTTTTGACAACTCCACCATGGATGATGTGGCTGTTGCCGCTGAACTCAGCAAGGGTGCGCTTTATACATATTTTAAAACAAAGAATGAATTATGCATCTGCATTGTCAGCCGGGCTATGGCTCTGGTGCTGTCCGGTTTTGAGAGAGTTTACGCGGGTAAGAAAACTACCGGTCTGAAAATGATTCATGAAGCCGGGATATCATTTCAAAATTTCTATATTTCGCATCCCAAATATTACTGCGCGCTGCTGAGTTATCGCCATCACCGCGGCGGCTGCGGCGCGGAAAGCAGATTTCTGCAGTATGCGCTGGATGAAAATGACCGGATCAATGAACTATTGGCCGCGATGCTGCGGAAAGGGATGGAGGATGGCTCAATCCGTGATAATATCAATGCTGAAAAAATGTCGCTGACGCTTTGGGGCGAACTTGGCGGCCTGATTCCGGGGTTTATCCTGAATGGCGAAGATTCAGGCGGTACGGACTTGTTTGAACAGGCGCTTGATTTGATTTGCAGCGGATTAAGCAGAAAAAAATAGATTTAAGGCTTTAATTAACATAACAACAGGAGATATTGCCATGAAAATCATCATTGTCGGCGGAGTTGCAGGCGGAGCCAGCGCTGCGGCCAGAGCGGCCAGACTGGACAGTAAAGCGGAGATCATTCTTTTTGAACGCGGACAGTACATTTCTTTCGCTAACTGCGGGCTGCCGTATCATGTTGGAAATGTGATTCAGCAGCGCGACAGTCTGCTGGTCATGACCCCCGAAGCCTTGAAGATCCGCAGCGGCATTGACGCCCGCATCCGGCAGGAAGTCATTGCGCTGGATCCGGTCGCGAAGAGCGTTAAAGTCAGAAAAGTTGACGACGGCACGGAATATACAGAAACTTATGACAAGTTGATTCTGGCCACCGGCTCCCGTCCGGCGGTTCCCCCGGTTCCCGGCGCGGATGATCCGGATGTGCTGCCGCTATGGACTATTCCCGATATGGACAAGGTTAAAAGCCGGATTGACAAAGGCGTCAAACACGCGGTAGTCGCCGGCGGCGGATTCATCGGCCTGGAAGTTGCCGAAAATCTGGTCGAGCGCGGCGTGGAAACGGTTCTGGTTCAGCGTCCGCCGCAGGTAATGCCGACGCTTGACCCGGAAATGGCGTCAATGCTGACGGATACGCTGGAAAGACATGGAGTGAAAGTATATTTGAATAACGCTTTGACCGCGATTCAACGCACTGCCGGCGGTCTGACGGTGACGCTCAAAGACGGTTCCGAAATCAGGACGCAAATGGTGGTGATGGGGCTGGGGGTGCATCCGAACAGCGAACTGGCGCGTGACGCCGGACTGGCTCTGAATGAACGGGGCGGCATTATAGTCAATTCTTCGCTGCAAACTTCTAATCCGGATATTTATGCGGTCGGCGATGTGATTGAGGTAAATGATCCGGTTTTAAATACTCCGGTGATGATTCCGCTGGCCGGTCCGGCCAACCGTCAGGGACGGATCGCCGCAAATAATATTTTCGGGGCAGGCGAGACCTACAAGGGCAGTCTCGGCACAAATATCTGCAAAGTATTTGAACTCACCGCCGCGTCGGTCGGGGTTAATGAAAAGCGGCTGATAAAAGCGAATGTTCCGTTTCTGAAGACTTACATAATTCCAAGTTCACACGCCTCTTATTACCCCGGCGCGGCGCCGATATTCATCAAACTGCTGTTTGAACAGTCAGGCAGAATTCTCGGCGCGCAGGCGGTCGGTACCGACGGAGTTGACAAGCGGATTGACGTGCTGGCGACCGCAATGCGCGGTAATCTGAAAGTGCAGCAGTTGGAAGAACTGGAACTGGCGTATGCGCCGCCTTACAGTTCCGCCAAAGACCCGGTAAATTTCGCCGGCTTTGTGGCGAACAATATTATCAAAGGCGATAGTCGCGTGGTATCTCCGGACGCGATTCCAGCAGGCGCGCTTGTTCTGGATGTGCGCGAAAATGATGAGTTTGCCGTCGGCGCTATTCCTGACGCGATGAACATCCCGCTGGGCGAACTTCGCGATAATTTCGACAAACTGCCGAAAGACCGCCTGATCGTCACTCAATGCCGGGTGGGTATTCGTGGATATCTTGCCGAACGGCTGTTGCGCGACAACGGTTTTGACGTGAAAAACCTCAGCGGTGGTTATCTGGCGTGGAAGCTGTTTCAAAAGAATTCAAAGCCGCAGTCAAGTGTGACGAAGGCAAATAATACAGGAGCTGGAAAAATTATGGAACTGGTAAAAGATACAACTGTTGAAGAATTAAACGTCTGCGGACTGCAATGTCCCGGCCCGATTGTGCAGGTTAAAAAATATCTGGAAAAAATGGCGGCCGGCAGAATGGTGAAAGTTGTCGCCAGTGACGCAGGATTTTATAACGATCTGCCTGCATGGTGTCAGGCCACCGGCAACAGTCTGGTCTCAATTGAAAAGAAAGACGGCAATGTTGAGGCAGTTATCGCCAAAGGGCAGGGGGCCGGCAGCCTGACTGTTCAGACTGCGCCAGCCGGACAGACTGTAGAAAAGCGCACGACTATCGTACTGTTCAGCAACGATATGGATAAGGCGATGGCGGCGTTTATCATCGCCACCGGGTTTGCCGCGCTCGGACAGCCGGTTTCCATCTTCTTTACGTTCTGGGGTTTGAATGTTCTGCGCAAAGAAAATCCGCCTGCGGTTAAAAAAGATATCCTCAGCCGGATGTTCGGATTCATGATGCCGCGCGGCGCGAAGAAACTGGCGTTGTCAAAAATGCACATGCTGGGCGCGGGAACCGCCATGATGAAATATGTCATGGCTTCCAAGAACGTTGACAGCCTGCCTGAACTGATTGCTCAGGCCAGAACTATGGGCATTGAATTCCTGGCGTGTGAAATGGCGATGAACGTCATGGGCATTAAGCAGGAGGAACTGCTGGACGGCGTGGAGACCACCGGCGTGGCAAATTTTGCCGCCCTGTCAGCCCGCAGTACCACCACCCTTTTTATCTGACATTATGGTTGAGTCTGGCGCGGGAGTTTCCATAGCATACGGAGAAAATCCAGGATAACTTTCATGTTTAGTTTGCTCTGTCCGTGGATCCGCTTGTTGAATGTGATGCCGCACTCGGTTACGCGGCACGGTTTGCCGGTATGGGTCAGCAGATAAAGCATTTCCAGCATGATTTTGAACCCGCGCGGACTGAGCTTGGATTTGATCTCGTTGAAGGCGTTTTTTCTGACGGCAAAAAAACCGGACATGGGGTCCTTGACGGTAACCTGGAGAAATATCCTGGTCATCATGGCTGCCGAACGGCTGATGATTACACGTGAAAGACTCCATTTTTCGGCGAATCCGCCGCCTTCGACATATCTGGATCCGATCACGAAATCATGGCTCTCCAGGCTTTTGAAAATCGCGGAGAGGTCCTTGACATCATGCTGCATATCGCCGTCCATGCAGCAGAGGAATTCGCCGGATGCGGCTTCAAATCCCTTGACGATGCTGGGACTCAAGCCGGGGATCCCGTCATTGAGGATGCCGTGTATATTGCTTTTATCCCTGCCGTAATCGTTGACTGCCTGACAGGTGCCGTCCGGCGAATTCTCGTCAACGACCAGGATTTCGAAGTCCTGCAAGCCGCATCCTTCGATGCGTTTTAGCAGCGGAACAATGTTTTCTCTTTCGTTCAGGGTCGGAATGACGATTGAATATCTTACACTGCTCATAATTGTCCTCCTGGAGTTATCAGGCTTGCTATTTTATCTTTGAACGGCGGCGTTAAAATACCTTTTTCAGTGATGATGCCGGTGATTAAACTATTGGGTGTTACATCAAATGCCGGATTGTAGATTTTTACCTCGGAAGGCGCAGTCTGGCGTCCGAAGCCGTTGCGCACTTCATCGGGCGAACGCTGTTCAATGGGAATGCCGCTGCCGTCATGCAGGGTGATGTCAATAGTTGAATAAGGCGCCGCGACATAAAACGGGATATTGTGGAATCTGGCCAGAATGGCGACTCCGTAAGTGCCGATCTTGTTGGCGGTATCGCCATTGGCGGCGATGCGGTCGGCTCCGACAATGACTAGATCGATGCGTCCCTCTTTCATGACCTGCGCCGCCATATTGTCGCAAATGGTGGTGACATCAGTGCCGGCTTTGGCGAGTTCCCAGGCGGTCAGACGGGAACCTTGCAGCAGCGGACGGGTTTCATCGGAAAAGACCTTAACGCGGATGCCGTTTTCCTGAGCCGAATATATCGGGGCCAGTGCGGTTCCGTAATCTCCGGTAGCCAGCGCTCCGGCGTTGCAGTGGGTCAGTACGCCCATGCTTTCTTTCAGCAGCGTCATGCCGTGCCTGCCGATTGACCGGCACATTTGTATATCTTCAGCCAGAATATTTAACGCCTCCTCCAGCAGAGCGTCTTTCAATTTGCAGATATCCTTTGATGATAATGATTCAGCGGCCGACCGGTTTACGCACCGGTCAAGTGCCCAGAACAGGTTTACTGCTGTCGGCCTCGATTCGGCCAGACGCCTGGCGGTCTTGCTGACTGCGTCCGCGAATTCTTCCGGCGTGTCGAAAATCTGTTTTCTGATGACCGCCGCCAGTCCGAGCGCCGCGGCACAGCCGATGGCCGGCGCACCTCTGACCGCAAGGCGCTTGATGCAGGAATAGATATCCTCCAGATCGTCAGACTCGATGTATGTGAGTTCCATCGGGAGTCTGGTCTGATCTATCAGCCGCAGTTTTCCAGGGATTCCGCAAAGGTCAGCAGAATACTCCCTGACACATCTTCCATCCTGGCATATCCAGCTTACGGGGTCAAGCATGGCGGTAATCCTTATATTTTATTCAGTTACTGCTGCATTTCAAGTTTATCCGGTTTCGCCGGCGTCTCGTTTTTTACCGGTTTCTCCGCCTTGTCCGGCTTCTCGGGCTTATTCGGAGCCTCCGGCTTCTCCGCTTTTTCCTCAGTACTGTCTTTATAGTCAATACCTTGTTTAGCCAGTTCGCCACCGGCCAGAATGATGCTGCCGCTTTTAGGATCGTTGACTAGCGTAGGTATAGTCGTGGTTTTCTTGTACACTTCCCGCTTTTCAAGAACTCCCTTGATATCGAATACGAAGTAACTGAAGATTCTCGGCGACAACGGCAGCAGAATATGCAGCCTGCTGAAATTATCCGTATCAAATTGAGGCTGTTCGTCGCCTATTTCAAGCCCGAAACGTTTAATTGAAAATACTGTTTTATCGTCTTCCACCACCAGATAGTAAACTCTTCTGGAGCCTTCGTAAATAGTTCTGATATTGAAAAGACGGGTGCCGATCTTTTTATCTTTGTCCCCGGAATCATCCTTGGTTTTTGCCGCAACATTCAGGAATTCCGGGATGCCGACACTGCGCGACCATAGCAGATGGCCTTCTGAAACGTTGATAAAACAATCGTTGGAACGGTATTCATCCTTTAACAGGGCATGGGTGACATATGCCATAATTTTATATTTACCGGGGACGTTTAAATTGTAATAACGGGTTATCGGGACAATAAACTCCTTGGTTTCGCCGGCCTTGAGAATTGTGCCGACGATCGGCGGTGTGGCCTGAGTTATTTTCTTTACCGGAACATTCAGGGAATCACGGATTTCAAAAAGCAGTTCGCCCTGAAGTTTTTCATCATGTCCGAATGCGATCGCATGTCCGCTGTCGTTGCGCATGACAACTTTGGCAAAAATCTTTTCAAACTGAATGTAATTCTGGCGGTTCATTGAAAGGTCAATCGCGATCTGGGCGTTTACTGCGCAGGGCAGAAAGAAAAATATTCCCGCGGCCAGACATAACAGCATTTTAACGTGCGTTTTCATTTACGGCTCCATTGTTGATGAAATATTTTAATTTATCCATGATTTTATCAATTTCCAGTTTATGACACTCAAAAGTTCCTAAAGAACATTTTCTCTTCAGGCATCTTATGCAGGGCAAATCCGCCTGGAAGATGTAATGCCTGCTGCCGTATGGACCGGTTTTGCGTGGATCCGTGGGGCCGAAGAATGCAAACACGGTTTTATTCATGGCGGCGGCTATGTGAACAGGGCCGCTGTCATTGCTGATAATGAATTCACACCGGCGGATTGTCTCAATCAGTTCGCCGATGCCAGTTTTGCCGGTCAGAGATATAATTCCGGCATCCGCTGCCGATTTTATGATTGCAGTTGAGGCGTCGCTGTCGGCCCTGGACCCGAGGATAAGGAACTTTAGTCCGGGGGTAATCCGGTTGACGGACGCGATGATTTCCGCAAAAAAAGCAGGAGGCCAGCACTTGCTTTGCCAGCGCGCTCCCGGAATGATTCCGACAACCCGGTCAGTTGAATTTATGCCGGAATCGCAAAGCAGTTCTTCCGCTTTTTCAGAAAACTCCCTGACTGGATTCAGAAAAAAGCCGGGGGGCGTATTGGTGGAATTCAGCAACTGCTGCATCATGCTGATGTTTTTGTCTACCGCGTGGAGCATCGAATCCGGAACTGTGATTTTGCTGGTGTAAAAAAACTTAGCCGCCGGTTCTTTCGGAGAGGCGAAGCCGGCAATCCGGCTGCATCTGACCAGCCATGCGAAAAATGCGCTGCGAAACAGACCCTGGAAATCTATTACCAGATCATAGCGATCCCTTCTTAATTCGGAGAACAATTTAAAAAAGTGCGGGAAAAAAGTTTTCACAGACCCCAGTTCTTTTCGCTGGAAGAAAATGACGCGGCGGAGGTTGGGACAGTACTTTAGCACATCTGCGAAAGCCGGATGCACCAGCCAGTCTATTTCAGTATCCGGACGGGCGGCAGTTAGAATTGAGATTGCCGGTAATACATGGAAGATGTCTCCAAGACTGCTTGGTTTGACGATTAAAACTTTGAATTTCTTACCGGATTCCATTAGTAAATTCCCTTTGCCGGGGCGATGTAAAATCAGTTCCCGGTTTCCAGTCTTAACGCAAGGCGCTCCGGCAGGCCTGCAGCAATAATTTTTGCTTGCGCCGAGTGAATGTCGTAAGGTATCCGATATCTGGTGACGGTCTTGGCCTCGGTATCGTAAACCGCGAACGATGCTCTGGGATCACGGTTTCGCGGCTGGCCGACGCTGCCGACGTTGAACAGATATTTGAATCCGGTTTTCAGTTCCACCGGCAGACAATCTGCTTCGGTGACGTCTTTCGGGAAAAGTCCTTCTTCAAATTTGTATGCCCATCCCTGGATTTCTTCGATCGGTTTTTCCGACATTGACGAGATCGGTTTCTTGCAGAACGCGATGGGGACGTGAGAATGTCCGCAAAAGCATAACTGGGTGAACTGATAAGTAAAATTGTCCGCGGCATGATGGGCGTCAAAGATATAGCCCCAGTTTTCCGGGGAATCAAGCGTGGCATGGACGATCGTGATATTTGTTCCTTGAACAGTGGCACGGTATGGCATTCCTGCCAGCCAGCGCTGTTCCTCTTCGGTTAACTGTTCTTTTGTCCAGATCACTGCTTTTTTCGCATGCGGGTTGAACCCCTCCATCTCATCATCGCTGTTGGATGCATAGTCATCATGATTGCCCTTGACGATTGCCACCAGCGGCAGTGATCTGATTATTTCCAGACACTCCCGCGGTTCGGCATTATAACCGACAACGTCGCCGAGACAGATGTATTTATCAATTTGGAGTTCCTGGCATTTTGCCAGAACTACCGTCAAAGCCTCGGTATTAGCGTGAATATCACTTAAAATTGCATATTTAGCCATTATATGATTTCCAGTTCCCTATTTGTCAATGATCAGCGAGCGCAACGGATACGGATTCAATACTTTTCTGCCGTTTAAAAAAGCAAGTTCTATAATAAATTCTATCCCGATTATTTCGACATTGAGTTTTTCCAGAAGTGATACTGCTGCCCGGGCGGTTCCGCCGGTGGCCAGCAAATCGTCAATCAGCACAACTTTATCTCCCGGCGCCGCGGCGTCTTCATGAATCTCGACGGTGGCTTCGCCGTATTCAAGAGAATAAGACTGGCGGATTGTCTTATATGGCAGCTTACCTGCTTTACGGACAGGAATGAAGCCGCAGCCAAGTTCAACAGCGAGTGCCGACCCGAAAATAAAACCGCGTGATTCAATTCCAGCAACATATTTTGGAACATTATTTCTGTACGGCTGCGCGAGATAGTCGATGAGTGCGGAGAAAATTGCGCCATCCTGCAGCAGCGGGGTAATATCCTTATAAATAATGCCCGGTTTGGGAAAATCAGGTATATTCCTGACTGCCGCTCTGATTATTTCCACATTCATAGCCAAGCGTTCCTTTCGCTATTTTTACCTTTTAAAATTAAAGCGTGACTGCAGAATAAGCCGGATTCTGTACTTCCATTGCTGAAAGACGGCAATCATCTATCTAAGCGACCAGTACCCGGGATTCATAGCGCTGCGAGCAGCAGCATCATCCCCTATTTGGTCTTGCTACGGGAGGGGTTTGCATTGCGACGCGGCTTACGCCTGCGCCCGGTGGGCTCTTACCCCGCCATTTCAACCTTACCTGACTTTTCAGCCCGGCGGTATTCTTTCTGTGGCGCTGTCCTTCCCGCGGCTTATTGTCCGCGGTATCCTTCTTTTCAAAAGGACTCCCTGCTCTGTGTAGTCCGGACTTTCCTCTCCATGGAAACCATGGAGCGATCACCTACTGCAATCACACAGTTAACTAATATAAAGGGATGTCGGGAATAATCAAGCAAATCAGGAAGGTAAAATTACTTAAAACACAGTTTATTTTTCCCGTGCGGAAACATCTATGGAACGAGCAAGTTGGAAAAATGGCATCCCCAGGGGGATTCGAACCCCCGTTGCCGGGATGAAAACCCGGTGTCCTAGGCCTCTAGACGATAGGGACATGTAATCAGGCCGCTGCCGCAATGCCATCCTGAAAAAGGTGGCATCCCCAGGGGGATTCGAACCCCCGTTGCCGGGATGAAAACCCGGTGTCCT
>JBAWXM010000137.1:0-12782 GCA_037144075.1 Lentisphaerota bacterium
TCCTCTGTGGTAAAACTGTATTGGCTTTATTTCGTGAATTTTCGTGCTTTTCGTGTTTAAGGTGTATTTTTTAGTTGCGGCTATGCCGCGCTAAGACCTCTGTGGTAAATCTGACTTCATTCTTATGGGCTGTGGGCAAAGTCCGCCTTAGATCACATCATTAATGTTCCAGTGGATATTATCCAGCACCGCTTTCATCGCCCGTATGGTCGGCTGATGCATTCCATAGCGCGGCTCGTAACGCGGAACGGCAAAGAAAATCGACACGCCTAGCACCGGCCCCATAAAACGATGCGGACGGCTGAATTTGCCGTTGCACAGATGTATGAAAGGTACTTTCAGCTCGCGCTTCAAGGCCATCGTGGTGCGAAACGCTTCGGCAAGTTCTTCTTCCGTGTTGACCCCGGTCACAATCTTAACCGCATCCGGTCCGCGCGATTCGACTTCAAGCATGTGCTCAATAACCTGTTCCGTTGTCCGCGAAAGCGCCGGCATGTGGGAGGATATCACGACCCCGGCGCCCTTGGAATGAATTTTGTCGATCAGACGTTTCTGTTTGTCAATGGCCACTTGATTGTGCGTGATTTCCATCGGCGAAGGATCATACAAATCGCCCATGACGTCAATCATTGCCGCTCCGGCATCAGCGGCGGCGAGCAGAAGTTCCTGCCGCTCTTCATCGCTTGAGTCATGCCACTTGTCATTACGGTAAAAGTAGAACATGAACGGGAGATTGACCGCATCGATAACACTTTTCAGCGCATCGTGGTTTCTAAACTCGGGCTTCAAATCAAACAAGTCTACCGCAACACCATGCGCTCCTTCGAATTCAGAATGCCTTGCTTCCGCAATCAATTCCGCGGGCGTCTGTCCCGCAAATATACCGGTTATCACCGGATACGGCTTGTTAAGAAAAGAAAATTTCATCGTATTACTCCTGGTTCAGGTATATATGGAAATGTTTATTGTTTTATGCTCCGCGCGGTCCCAGCGTCCGTCCGCCGTCGACCAGATAATCCGCCCCCGTGATAAAAGACGCCTCGTCCGAGGCCAGAAATGCGATAATGTTAGCGAATTCATCGGGGTGTCCTTTGCGGCCAAGAAACGTGCCGCCGCATGGTCCCAGCGGTTCCGTTTCCCCGGCGACCAGGGCGGGAGAAACACAGTTGGCGTTGATCTGCGCCGGGCCGAGCTCCATCGCCAGAGCCTTGGTGAAAGATACCAATGCGCCTTTGCTGGCAGAATAAACCGCCAGATTCGGAATGCCCACACTGGCGGCTACGGAAGAAATGTTGATGATTTTGCCGTATTTTCTCTCCACCATATGTTCGAGCACTGCATGGGTAAAATAAAGTGTTCCCTTGATGTTCAGGTCAATGATCCATTCCCAGGAACCATCTGGCGTATCTTTGAACGGAATCTGTTTTTGCCATCCGGCCCCGGCGTTATTAACCAGTATATCGATCTGGCCGAAAGTCTCCAGAACTTTCGCCGCCACGGCTTTGACGTCGTCGTTTTTGGTGATGTCCACGGCAAAGGCTAACGCCGTGCCGTCGGCGGCGCGGATTGTATCGGCGACCTGTTCGACTTTGACTTGATCGATATCGACGAGCGCAACTTTGGCGCCTTCGCCAGCCAGTCTCAGCGCCGTGGCTTTCCCGATGCCATTGGCAGCTCCGGTTATAATTGCCGTCTTCCCGGTAAATTTCATGGGAATATCTCCTTTTGTAATTATCTCTGTTTTAGGCTGCCATGTTTTAAACGTTTTTAAAATTGGCACTATGAACAGCTTGTTTATCAAGTATTTGCGTTAGTTAACGCACTCCGGTTTTTGATTTAGTTCCAATGTTCTCTGAATTTCCAGTTTCCATTCTGACTACTGGATTCCCTGTCCTTTGGGATTGTCCGCCATGAAGGGTTGCGGGCAAAGCCCGCCTTAGTAAAGAGTCAAAACGACTTTGCCGATGTTTTCGCAGCGGCGGAGTACGCCGTGGGCCTGCTCAACTTCCTTAATCGGGAACACCGCGTGAATGTTGGTGACGAGCTTCCGCGCCGCGAAGAGCGGCCACAGCTTCTGCTGAAGCGCCTGAAGAATTGCGCTTTTCTCCTCCGGTGTGCGGCTGCGCAGCGTGCTGCCGATCAGGCGGATGCGTTTGCGCCAGACGGTTTCCAGGTTGATCGTGGTCTCGCTGCCGCCCATGGTGGCGATCATGATCCAGCGGCCGCCGAACACCATGTTGCGGAAGCATTCGCCCATCAGTTTGCCGCCGATGCAGTCCAGCGCGACGGTCGGCGGATGCGCTTCGATGACCTGACTAACGTCTCCGGTGCGGTAATCAAGCACATAGTCGGCGCCGAGTTTGCGAACGAACTCCGCCTTCTCCGGCGAATCAATGGTGGTGATGACTTCGGCCCCCATCTGTTTGGCAAACTGAATCGCCGCCAGTCCGACGCCGCTGGCGCCTGCCTGCATGTAGAAAACATCGCCCGGCTTCATGCCGCCGGCCTCCATCTGCAGATTGAGATAGACTGTCGCCCACACTTCCGGCAGCGAGGCGGCTTCGATCATCGACAAACCTTCCGGGATCGGAATAACCATTCCGGCAGGAGCCGTGACCAGTTCCGAATACCCGCCGCCGCCCAAAAGCGCGCAGACTTTGTCGCCCGGCCTGACTGCGGCGCCGGAAGGAGCTTCCATGACCTCGCCGGAAACTTCGAGTCCGCACCATTGCGGCCAGCCTTCCGGAGAGGAGTAGCAGCCGTCCTTCTGCATCAGATCGGCGCGATTGATCGCCGCCGCGTGAACTTTGATCAGGACTTCATCGGCCTTCCGGACCGGGTCCGGCATTTCGCGCCAGGAAAAATTCAATTTTTCGTCAAGAATCATTGCATGCATATTCATTTTCTCCAAGTTGTATATCCGGCGGCGGCTAAAACCACCTCCTGTACCAGATAATCGTGTTCATATGTGTATGGATTCATCATTTCGCCGTTGATAATCTTAGCCAATTCCAGCATCTGTTCCTCGTAACGGTCAAGTTTGACGCCGAAATCAACGATATGGGTTCCGGCGGCATATTCCTCATTGCCGTCGAGCAGCGTCAAACGCATCTGCAATGGCTGTCCGTCGAAGCGTTCCAGCGGACATAACTCGACAGAGCCTTTGGCGCCGCAGACTTTGAAGCGCCGACGGTTCAGACCGTCAACTTCACGGCTGCACGCGCGTAAAGTTACGGTCGCGCACGGATATTCCATGATCGTCAGACAGTTGTTTTTGATGGCATCGGGAAGTCCGGGAGTGGATTTCAGGAATGGCGTGATCCGGGCCGGTCTGCCCAGCATGGATATTATCAGGTCGATAAGGTGACAACCCAGATTGAACATAATGCCGCCCGGGAATTTGCCCATATATTCCTGGTACTCGTCGCCGCCGTAGTTGTGGCTCATGCCTGCCTGAACTTCGAAAATATCGCCCAGCCAACCCTGCTCTATGGCCTTCCGGCATAATTGCATGGCTGGATTGTTGCGGAACATATATCCCATCTGAAACGGCAGATTCCGTGATTTGCAGCCATCAAGCAGTTTGCCGAACAGTTTGAGATCTTCCCCGCCGGGCTTGTCCATGTGCATCGCCAGGCCGCGTTCCATGCAGCGGAGGGCAGCGGGTACCAGGTCGGTGTTCGGTACTTCGACCGTCACTGCCTGGAGACCTTGAACGTTGAAAAGCTCCTCCTCTGTCATGAACTTCAAGCCTTCATACGGCTTGAGGAGTTCGGCGGGGAGGAACCTGGCACCCTTGGAGCTTTCGCGGTCGTCGACTACGCCTGCGATCTCGAAGATGTCCGGCAGCTTTTTAAGCGAGACGATTTTCCCCGCGGCATGTTCGTGGCATATGCCGATCTGACCGATTTTAATCTTTTTCATTTCCAGTATATCCATCATTGAATTGCGGATTCGTTTATTTTATTTACTGAACGATATGGTCAATTCCCCCGGCCATTCAAATAATCATCCATCCTTTCCCATACTGCGCCTGCGTCAGGCCAGACCGTATCCTTCGGCAGTGCGGATAATTCTTTTTCAAGACCGCGCCGGAGCGGCATAAAATCCACCTGTTTTAATCCGGTTACCCGTAGAACTTTGGAGTTATCGACAACCCGCTGAAACAGTCGGTCGTAAGCAAGCTGGTAGCGCGCCCACGGTGCGTTATTGATGATATTCAGATAGTCCCCGGTATCGGCGGCTACGTACTTCAACCCGATGATCTCCCGGTAATACTCCGCGATTTCACCCCATGTACGATGTTCGGCGGTAGCCAGGGTAAAGCATTCGCGCCAGGCCGCCGGATTTAACAGCAGACGGGAGAACATTTTGGCCACATCACCCGCCCAGCTCATGGTAGCCTGTACGGAAAGCGCTTCACCGGGCAGCACTACCGGCAGTCCCTTCAATGTCCGGGCCACGACAACAGGCGCCTCCAGCGTCACCAGTTGAAAACGGTATTTAGAGTAGGTGATGGCCGGTCTGACAATCGTCCAGTTGTTATATTTCGAATTCTGAAGGACATCTTCCTGACGCGCCTTGTACAGAGAATAATCCTCGGTTGCCAGAAAGTCCTTGTCTTTTGACACATCCAGCAATCTGGAAGTATTTTCCGTTATCGGGGTCTCGCCGCCGTCATAGACGCGGTAAGAGGACAGAAAGATGTAGTGAGCGGTGTTTTGCAGCAGGATGTCATATCTTGCTTTGAACTCTTCTGTCGAATAGAGCATAAAGTCAACGATGACATCGAATTTCTCCTTCAACAACTCTTTCAGATACTCGTTGTTTTTCGCATCGGCCTTAACATAGGAAATGCGCGGATTGTCAGATACGACATTGTCCCATGAAACCACCCGGACTTCATATCCCTGTGATGCAAGTTCAGGTACCAGATACAAGCCCATTGCTCCGGTGCCGCCAAGCACCAAGGCTTTAAGACCGTTTGAATTAAAGTTGCCGACTGCGAAATTCGAACTTGTTTCGTACGTGTTGTTTTGTTGTTCCTGTTTCATCGTTCCACCTTCGATTTCCTTTTCTGAATTTATCGGTTTTTCCGCTTTTCTAAATTATCTGATTTTATTCCAGTCAAAAACGATTCCCAGCGGCGGGTTTTTAGTTTCGGCGAGACGCGCATAGACCGCATGCGCCGCTTCAGGAGAGACTATTTCCGAAATCAGCGGTCTGATCTGAAGTTTTCCGGCGGCCACCAGTTTCAAAAACGTCCGGTAGTCGTCATGTTCGGTCCAGCGGCCCGGCGTTGATTCCTGCTGGGCGCGGGTGAATGTATGAGCCCCGATCAAGGATATTCCCCGGCGGTGCACGTACTTGTAAAAATCGACCGGCACATCGAACACTCGGGTACACCCCAGCAGCGAGATGCGTCCTTCCCAGGCGATATACTCCAAGGCCTGCTGCAAGGCCATTGCCGAACCGGTCACTTCAACGACCGCATTGGGGCCGCTGCCGCCGGTTGCAGCCTTGACTTTTTCCACAAAATTTTCCTCATCGGGCGAAAACGCGGCGGCGGCGCCAAGTTTAAGCGCCAAATCACGCCTCACCGGATCGAAATCGGACACTATTACGGGAACCGCGCCGGAAAGGCTGGCAATCTGTACCGCAAAGGCCCCGAGAATCCCCATTCCGGCGATCATCGCCGATTCGCCCAGTTCGATTTTCAGTTTGCGCACGCCAAGCAAGGAAAACGACGCGATATGGGCAAAGGCCGCATCAAGCAGATCGATGGAATCATCTTCGATTTTCAGAACGGTTTGCGCCTTTTTAATCGTGTGAGAACGGTGTCCGCCCCAAGCAATGATTACCCGGTCGCCGACTTTCAGGTTCGTAACATCTTTTCCCGCCGCGATTACCCGCCCGGCGCCGCAGTAACCGGGAAGAAACGGAAAGCCGTTTTCATCGGTGCCAGTATTGGGTAAATTGATCAGATTGGCCCGTTCCGTGCCGGCGCTGATTACAGTATAATCACTTTCCAGCAGCACTTCATCCGCCAGCGGCTGCGTAACCTCAAATGTTTTCAATACCGCTTTGCCGATTGACTCAAAAATCACATAACTGCCGGTCATATATAATCTCCATGCTTTTTAATTCATTTATGACATTATACCGTTCCGCGCGGCTTTTAGCAAGAGTCTTTTCGTGGTTATATTGAAAATGTCAATGGAAGAAATATTGAATTTCTACAAGAAATAAGATATATTGGAAATGAATCAATAATAAGGAAATTTTAAATGAAATTACAGGAAATAGCCATTCTCGCCGGAGTTTCGCCTGCCACGGTATCGCGGGTTTTCAGTCATCACCCTAATATCAGAAGCGAAGTACGCGACCACGTTTTTGCCATAGCCAAGGCTCATAACTATCACCCCCGCCTGTCGACCAAACAGAGGAACGTCGTTATCATCATGCCCGGAGATGCAATCTATCCTGTCCGCAACTGCCTGGAAATGGTGATGATGGCCCTTACCTTCGTACTGCCCAAACGCGGTTTCCGGATCGAAGTGCTGCCGCAGGACAATCTGGACCGGCTCGACAGTATTCAGTTCTGCGGCGCGGTGGCCATCGGCGCGGAGCCTGGCGACTTTAAAAAATGGTCGGACCGTTTTTCGGCGCCGCTGGTACTGGTGGACCGGGATGCGCCGGAGAATTGCCCGAATATCTATTCAGTACGCTCGGATGAAGCACAGGGGATGGATATTGCGATAGGGCATCTTTACGAACGCGGATGCCGGAGAATCGGCTGCATTGTCTACGGCTCGGCCGGAAGCGGCAACGCCGACATCCGGCGCGCCAGTATCGTCAAGGCACTCAAAGCAAGGGGGCTCCCCGCCACCGACGCCCTTATTCATTTATCTTCGGATGATAAATATGTGGAAATCATCGGCAAGCTGCTAAAACAGAAAGTGGATGCATTGTTCTGCCCAGGGGGGAACGCCGGGATCGTGACGGCATATGCTTTGTCACTCTTTAATCAGCATGTCCCGGATGACATTTCCCTGGTCACATCGGAACACAAATTGTTTTCGTGCTATGCGACGACACCGCAGACGACTATTACCCAGGATCATGTTGGACTGGCGGAAATCGCCGCGAACGTCATTGATTCGTTTCTTAGCGAATCGCGGCTCCCGCAGCGCTGTATTCTCCCGTACAGCCTTATTGTCCGCGACAGCGTAAAAAACATTGAAAGCAGATAATTGAGGTCAAAGCCGATAGATGGTGCGCGGGATGGGACTCGAACCCACATGTCGTAAGACACTGGAACCTAAATCCAGCGCGTCTGCCAATTTCGCCACCCGCGCAAATTGCACATGCATTGCGGAGAAAATATACTGCAATTGTCTTAAATCAATAGCGATTACAGGAAATTTCAATGAAGAGCTTGTTCTTTTTTATAAATCCGGCTTGCCGAGACGGCAAATATGTCTTAGATTATTGATTCAACAAATACAGGCGGTTTTTTTAATTAATGATAGATACCGGCAACATCAATCGCAAAGTGGTGGAAAGAGCTATTCTCGTTGGAGTATTTGACGCCCAGTCGGATCCCCGCGAGGCGGATGAACATTTGCTTGAGCTGGAAGACCTGGTAAGAAATCTCGGCATTAAAGTCGTTGACAAGATTACGGTAAAATTGAAAACCCCGTCCTCAAAATTTTTTGTCGGTTCAGGCAAAGCGGAAGAAATATCGCAGCGCCAGCAAGAACTGAACGCCGACTGCCTGGTGTTCGACAATGACCTTTCCCCGTCTCAGCAGCGCAACTGGGAGGCTCTGACCAAAAGCTGTGTTATTGACCGCCAGGAAGTAATTCTGGATATTTTTGCCGACCGCGCATCCACCAGGGAAGCCAAATTGCAGGTGGAACTGGCTAAAATGGAATATTCCCTGCCCCGTCTGACCCGCGCCTGGCTGCACTTGTCGAGGCAGAGAGGCGGCAATACCGGCGCCCGCGGCGAAGGCGAAAAACAGATCGAAGTTGACCGGCGCATGGTAAAAACCAATATTTCCGTATTGCAAAAAGAACTGAAGGAAGTCAGGCTTCAGCGCGATACCCAGCGCAAGAGCCGCACCCGCCGGGATATTCCCCATGCCGCAATCGTGGGTTATACTAATGCCGGCAAATCTTCGCTGCTGAACAAAATCACCGGGGCGAACGTGCTGGTTGAAGACAAACTTTTTGCCACGCTGGACCCGACCACCAGAAAAATAATTCTGCCGAACAAAGTTCCGCTGCTGCTTACTGACACCGTCGGTTTTATCCGCAAACTGCCGCATGCCCTGGTTGAGGCTTTTAAATCAACGCTTGAAGAAGCCGTGCTGGCGGATTTTCTGATTCTGGTGCTGGATATCAGCAGCCCCTATGTGGAAGACCACTGGGAAACAACCGTGTCTGTGCTTAAAGAACTCGGAGCCGAGGATAAAAGCATTATCATTGTGTTTAATAAAATTGATTTGCAGCATGATCCGGTCGTCATCGCCAGAATCAGAAGCCTGTTTCCCGGCGCGGTTTATATTTCCGCGATTAACGGCGCCGGAATGGAAGACCTGCAGGCCAGGATGAACAGTTTTGTCAGCGACCGCGTCAGGCTGCTGCATTTAAGACTGCCTCCGTCCAGGCATGACCTGGCGGCATTGATTCACGCCAGCGGAAATATTCTGTATTCTGAATACGACGATGCGGGCAATCTATTTATGACGATTAATATTGCGCAGGCGCATGAGAAAAAACTGACTGATTTCATAATTGATCAGATTCCGGAAAAGATAAACAACAATCATTAAGTTCCTGGGGTGTGTGTTATGTCAAAAAAGTGGATAATAATATTGATGGCCCTGTTCATGACAGTTCAAACAGGACTGGTGTCGGCTGAGGATGATGAGTTTTCGCCGTGGGAAGCGTGGCGGCAGGGATTTTCAAATTATGAAAAAGGCGAACAGAGCAAAAATCGCGGCGACAATGAAGAAGCGCTTAAATGTTTTCAGCGCGCCCGCGAATATTATGTAGCTGTTCAAAACAACCGTCCGGAATGGAACCAGAAGATCATCGGCAGCCGCATAAAGATGTGCGACCAGGAAATCACTGAACTGAAAGGTCAAATCTCCCCGAAGCGTTCCGGAAGCGCTTCATCCGAAGAACGCATATCGCCTAAAACAAGCGCCAGGCCATCGTCTGATTCATTTTCGGTGGTTCCGGCAACCGCGTCATCATCTTCATTCGGGCGCGATGTGGACAATGATACCAGTGAAGTTAAAGCTGAACTGGAGAAGTATAAAAAGAAACTTTTTGCCGTGCTGGTTGAAGTTGATGAACTGCGGCGCCAGGCTGAACGCGGTCAGAGCGCCTCGCGAGAAGTTGAAAATATGATCAAGGAAAAAGGCGTTCTTCAACAGCAGTTATCCGTGGTGCAGCAGAAATATGATGCGTTAAATGAGAGGATTACCCAGCCTGATACAGAAAAGAACGAGTTGAAGAATCGCATGCTTGAAGAAAAAATGAAGATGGAGATTCTCAACCAGAAACTGAAAATGCAGGATGACAATTACGAGAAACTCCGCCACGAGATGGCTGATCTTTATAAGGATAAAACCGAGGCGAAATTCCTTCAGCAGCAGAATGAGCAGAAAATCCGCGAACTGAATGATCAGATATTGCGCTATGACAAAGACAGCGCTGACCGCGGCGCCCAGGTCAGGGCATTGAATGCTCAAATCGAACAGCTTACTAAGAATAATAATGCCAACCTTGCGAATATCAAAGAGAAACAGGAAGAGATCATCAAACTCAGCAAATGGACTGAAGAACTGCGCGCAAAAGACGGCAGCCAGAACAAGATGTCCGGCGAAATCATGAATGAAAATAAAGCTCTTCGCGAAAAATTTGATGGCTTGAAAGATCAAAATGAAAAACTGGCTGTGGAAAACCAGGAGTTGAAGAACAAGCAGCTCGAAGAGCATATTTCATTTACGCGGATGAAAGATACTGTAAAACTCATCAATGACCAGAAAAATAATATTGTGGACGAGTATAACAATCTTACGAAAAAATACAATCAGTGCATATTGGAAGAAGGTGCCAACACAAAGGAAATCCAGAATTTGCGGGAACAGAATTCCAAACAGGACAGAGAGCTTAAACTGTTTGTGGACAAGTACGAGAGAATACAGAAGCGCCTTGAAGAGCGTTCCGCCAATGAATATCAGAATATTCTGGCGGTAAATAAGACGAATTCTGAACTGACGGAAAAACTCAATGCCAAAAGCGAAGATTTAACCAGCCTGAGATTGAAATACGAACAACTGAATAAAACTGGTCAGGATAATGTAAATGCTTTGGCCGACCAGAAAGCGAAAATTTATGCGCTGAATGCGGAAATAATCAGTCTCAGAGAAGATTCCAAAAGCCTGGCTGCCGTAAAAAGTGAAATTCAGACGCTTCAGCAGGATAGCCAGACGCTGCGCAAGGAGAAAGCGGAAATAGCCGGTCAACGCGATAAAAACCAGATTTCGCTGGACTCAACGACTAAAGAAATTACCGCCTTGAAGAAAGAACTGGATACTCTCCAGAACGCATCAGTCAGAGATGCTTCATTGAAAAAGGAACTGGAATTGCTTCAGACTGCATCCGGGCAGGAAATCGCCGCGTTGAGGAAGGAGTTGGAAACACTTAAGAGCGCATCCGTGAAAGATTCCTCCTTGAAGAAAGAACTGGAGCTGCTTCAGAATGCATCCGGACAGGAAATCGCCGCATTAAAAAAAGAACTGGAGACACTTCAGGGCGCATCCTCGAAAGAAACAGCAACTTTAAAGAAAGAACTGGAACTGCTTCAGAATACATCCGGACAGGAAATCACCGCGTTGAAAAAAGAACTGGAGACGCTTCAGGGCGCATCCGCAAAAGAAACAACCGCCTTGAAGAAAGAACTGGAAACGCTTCAGGGCGCATCCGGGGAACTGCTGGAAACGCGGAAACAGGTTCTGGCTTTGAGAAGCGAACTTGCTGAACTGAAAAATGTCGACAAGATGAATGTACAGATCCGCGAAGAACTGAAAGCAATGACTGCGGTTAAAGATGAAAATCAGCAGATTAATGAACAACTGGCGAAAAGCCGCAATGCCATTGCTGAATTAAAAGATAAATGCCTGAAACTGGCGGATTCCGGTGAAAAAACGCAGCAGATGGCTAATGCACTGGAACTGGAAAAGAAAAATCTTAATCTGCTGCTGGACGAAAAAGATAAAATGCTTGCGTCCTTCAGGGAGGAAAGTAAAAAAATATCAGCTAATCAGCAGCAAATACAGGATTCGCTGAAAGAAGCATCAAAAAACGACAAAGACAAGATTGCCTCGCTGGACGAGATAAATAAGCGTCTTGCCGACGCTCTGGATAAATCCAGAAATGATAATCGGACTATGGAACAGTCTGCAAACAGCCTGAAAACTGAAAATGCCGCATTGCTGGACATAAAAAAACGTTTTGAACAGAGCAATCTGGCGATTAATCAAATTCAGGAAAAAGCGGATAAACTGGCGGCGGAAAATTCCAGTCTTCAGAATGAAATCAAAGCTATGGCTGATTTGAAAAAAGAGAGCGCGGAACAGAAACTTAGAATCAGAGATTTGGGCGATGTCAAAGAAAATTATAAAACGCTGAATTCGAATTATCAGGAAGCGCTCGAACAAATTAAGCGCATCAGCAATAATTCATCTGATGAGATGAATAAGAAACTCGGCGCAATGCTGGATAAATCAAAAAGCGAAAAAAGAGGGCTGGCGGAGAAAGTTGTCGCTCTGCAGAGTGAAATCTCGGTAATTCCAGGTTTGAAAAAACAGATTTCAGATCATGAGCAGGCTTTGAAGGAATACAAGGATAAATATCAGGCTGCAACCGAGAACAGCTCTAAAATAAATATGGAGCTGGCGCAGTTGGATGACCTGAAAAAAGCGAATGCTGCGCTAAGCGCTAAAAACCGTGAAACGGCCGCAATTCAGGATGACTACAAGAAACTTCAGTCCAGCTACCAGCAGGCACTCCAAAGCATAAACTCTTATCAGCAAAGCGATAAAAACAAAATGACCTCGCTTGACGAACTGAATAAAAAACTTTCCGCCATGCTGGATAAGTCAAAGAATGAAAATCATAAACTGCAGCAGGATATTGAAACTCTGAAGCAGAATAATATCATAATACCGGCATTGAAAGAAGAAATAAATACGCTGAAAAACTCGCTGTCCGGAGATGCTGCGGCAAAGAAAAACCTGACAGTCCAGCTTGCAAAAATAGATTCATTAAAAGAACAGCTTTCTTCAATGGATTCTTCCGTGACAGTAATGAAGCGGCAACTGGCTGAAAGAGATTCGGCTGTTTCAGATTTGAAAAAACAGCTTTCCGCCAAATCTGCCGATTCAAGCCTGAACGAAAAATATGCAGCGGCGGAAAATAAGATCGAAACTCTTTCCGCTAGTCTGAGAGATTGCCGCGGAATGTTAAAATCACTTGAAGCGCAATTATCTGAGAAAAAGTTATCCGCTGATGCCTTGCTAAGCGCAAAATATGCTGCGGCGGAAAATAAGATCAATGCTCTTGCCGCAAATCTTAGAGAAATCAAAGAAAGAAATAAATCTCTGGAGTCGCAGTTGTCAGAGAAAAAATCAGTTCCGGGTGATTCCGCTCTAAGCGCAAAATATGCTGCGGCGGAAAATAAGATCAATGCTCTTGCCGCAAATC
>JBAWXM010000138.1:0-12654 GCA_037144075.1 Lentisphaerota bacterium
TCAGCGCCCGGATGCCCGGACGGAATTGTTTTTTCAAGACTTCAATGCCGTGTTTGACCAGTATCCGGTTTTCTCGCCCGGCAGCGGCACGATATCGGGCTTCCGTCGCCGTTCCCAAATAATTCTCAAAATTGCTCTTGTCATTACTGGCTTTAAGATTGCGAATCGGTATAAGATTGCCGTTCGTTAACTGATAATCCGGCAGTCGCGTGAACATTCTGCGCATCTTATTAGCTGCTACTTTATGCGCACGGTTGTTTTGCGGGCTTTCAGCTCCACCGGTACTATTATGTGCTGCGGTGGAATATCCGCTGCCGGATTCTCAAGTATTCCAGCAATTATTTCGGCTGATTTATCGCCTATATCTACGGTATTCTGCGCTATGGTGGTGAGTTCGATGTTCCATTGAGATGCAAGCTCTATATCGTCAAACCCGCATATCCCGACCTGTTCAGGTATATTTATGCCGAGTTCTCTCAATCCCTTCAGCAGTCCTATTGCCATTGAGTCGCCCATCGTAAATATCCCGGCGGGGTTATCTTTACAGAAATTTGAGATTGCCGGGGCGGCTTTGTATCCATCCAGCATATAGCCGTTGTCCGGATCCGCATTTGAGGTTTCAAAGATCATGGAACTATCGAAAGGGATTCCATACTGGAAGAGCGCCAGCTTGAAGCCTTTCAGCCTTTCCTTTATAATTTCCTTTTCCATATGTCCCTTGCAGGCGAGCATGCCGATCCTTTTATAACCGCATTCCGCAAGATGTTTGCCGGCGATAAAACCGCCCATGCAGTTATCGGAAATGACATAATTAACTAAGGCCGTCAACTGATTCACAATGGTAGTTGAAATAAGCGAGAGGGGCATTTCGCTTTCAAAAATGTTCTTAATTCCGTTCGAATATTCAGATTTTTCCTCTGCCGGGCAAATTATAAAACCGTCAACTTCATCCATAAATCTCTCTATACACTCGTTTTCCGTTTCAATGTCCCCTTTGCTGTTACACAAAACCATCCATAGACCTTTTTGTGAGGCATAGTTTTCAATCCCTTTTATGATTTTTGAATAATACGGATTGTCGGAATGATATACTATCACAGCGATTTTTTTATTCTTGCGTTCCGTTACTGAGGGAGCCACGAATGTGCCGCTGCCTTGTCGCCGGACAATAAATCCCTGATGTGTCAAGGCATTTAAAGCCTTGAGAAGCGTTTGCTTGCTTACATCGAATTCTTTCAGCAATTCATTCTCAGAAGGCATCTTCTCTTCTATTGTGTATTTGCCTTTCGCGATCCTGCGTTTAATTATGTCGGCAATACGTTTATGCTTGGCTTTATTAAGTTTTATATTCATAGCTATATCTTATATGTATAAGTTTATTTACTTCAATTATATATTCTACTCATAAAAGGCTTTATTGTCAATGCTAAAAACTAAAATATGCCTTTTTTTATATATTGTCTTTAAAAAAAGATTGAATTTAAATTTTAACTATTGCTTTTTTTGACAAATTGAGTTATAATATATTTATTGAACAAACTTATATGTACAACTTATTGTTAATGCTTCTTTCAAAAAAAATTAAAGGAGAGCAAAAGATTCTGAAACATGAACACTAAACCAGTCGGCCCGAATAAATCAAATTGTTTTTTTGGGGGGATAAAAGCTTTTTGAAACTAAATCTTTAAAAACAAAGTAAAAATGAATCAAATGAATCAAATGAATCAAGGAGAAAAGATCATGAAACAGCAGCGAATTTTTACACTCATTGAACTTCTCGTGGTGATCGCGATCATCGCAATTTTGGCCGGAATGCTGTTGCCTGCATTAGGCAAAGCAAGAAAATCAGCATATCGAACTTCCTGTATCAGCCAGCAGAAACAACTGCTCACCCTGTGCCACTTCTATGGCAATGATTTTAACGGTTTTGGACCACTCGTAAAGTATCCTGACGGATATTTCAGCAAAGGGATGCTATATTGGACTACAATGCTCGCAAAATGCGGTTATGTTAAGGGACTTGATGCTAATAAAAGCTGGGACGATACAATGACAAAAAGCTATCGGGAAATGACTCTCTGCCCGAGCATAAGCAAAGATAAGGCGGAAATTGGGAATACTAATACGAGTTATGGAATGTTTGCTGCCTCAAATGGTTATACTGGGTGGGACAATATTGCCGTTACGATCCCAGGAGCTGATTTTAAGTGTTATGTTCCTAAGAGACTCAAAAATCCATCTGCAATGGGTTGGATTGGTGATGCATGGAATCCGGAATCGTGGGCCCTTAAACCAAGTGCCATATTGCAAATTAATGACGGTGCCGCATGGAATGATTGTCTGAGTGGCAACTTCCGGGGGGGGGGAGGCGAATCTGGTTTCGCGCTTCCGCACTCTCTCATGGGTAACATGGGAATGGCAGATGGCTCTGTGCGTCAATGGACAAGGCAAGATTATGTCACCACAATGATTAATGGAACTTGCGCTGAATTCAAACAAATTCCGTTCATTCCGATGCCATAAAAGCAGGCATCGACGGGATTAACTAAAGCTACAACTCAGTTTTTGCAGTTCATAAATGATCTGGAGAATTGTGTGCCATCGTTTTTGAAGGCTGGCAGTGAATATATTTCCTGCCGGCCGTTTTGCCAATATTAGGGAATCCGCGAACAAAGTCAGAGGAAATTGCCGCATTAATCATTAATATTGAATTTAAAACAAACCGCCCATCGCAAGTTTTGGAATTAAAACAAAAACAGGAATTAAAAAATTGAATCATACAACTTCAAAAAAAATCATTGCCGCTATTCTGGCTTCAACCGCTCTGGGGATTTTATCCGCGGAAACAGTCGCAGCATCAAAGGAAGCGCCAATGCGGGAATACGCCAACGCAAATTACAAGGTCCAGATTTCTGACTACAGCCTTTTCGACAGTGCCCAAAAAAACAGCGGCATGATACTGCTTGAGATCAATGGGAAGAAGTTTCTATACGGCGACCGTTGTTTCAGCAAGATTTTTGATGACAAGAAAGCAGCAATCCAATTGACCACGCTTCCGGCGGAAAATTATACAGTGGAACGTACCGGGCAGGACATCGTAGTGACCACCGTCAAAAAACTTGTTCCGCCGAAAAATGCGAATGAGGTTATGGGAGAGATTACCAAAGTCATTACTTTTAAAGACAGTGAAATTCAAATACAAATGACTCTTGAAGCAAAAAAAGATCTTTCATATGACCTGAATAAAGAATTGATAAGCGACTTCCTGGACCTTTCAATTGAAAATACCATCGGATTCAATGTTGAGGGGCACGCAAACAATACTGTAGATATGAGCTTAATCGAAAAAGAGTACAATAAAGAACGCTGGGGGACAAATGCATTTTATGACAATGTGAAAATTGCCGGAGAAAAAGAGGCATTTACCTTTACCGCCGAAAAGAACTGCAAGATACGCATCAATCATTACGGCGGCAGGATGATCGAGGCACAAGTATATGCGTACCGTGAAAATCCTAATAATCAGCCTTATATTTTGAAGGCTGGAAACAAGGTTGAGTGGAGTTATACGATCAAGATCGAAAAATTTTAAACTGGAGTAACCGTATGTTGAAAATCATGACGGCTCTTATAGCGCTTCCGCTTTTTGCAATGATGACTGCGTCTGGCGCAGATATTTCCTTTCCTAAGGAGAATCTGGTTGATCCGGATTATTTCCGGCCCAATGTTTCTTATTATAATGCAAAAACCCTCTGGGAACCATACCGCGGACAAAAATTTGATATCCAGGACAATATGCTGGTGATGAAGGCGCTGGCCGGCGGGAAAAATAATTCTGCAAAAATGGATATACTTGCCGAATATTCCACTGCGGAAGCATATCAGATCAGTTTTTATTACCGCGGGTCCGGAAACTGCGAATTCTCCATGAATTTCTCTAATCTGGAGAAAAGACTCGACAGCGCTTATTTCAATGTGAAACTCCCGCCTTCGGCCGACTGGAAACTTTTCACTGTGACAGTGCCCGGGCATCCGGAAGCAATGGGGTCATCCGCGATATTCGATTGTTCCGGAGAAGGCGGTTCGCTTTATGTAAAAGATATGACGGCAAAAGCGGTCGAGCCGGCGAAAATAGATGGCAAGGCACTGATGCTGGGGAAACAGGAATGCGAGGCGATCTATTTTGTTGAATCAGATCAGGCCGGCACGTATTTTGATCTGAAAGCGGCACGCATGCTCCGCTATGCCATCGCCAGGAATGGCGGCAAACTCATTCCTGTCAGAGAAATCAAAGCGCCGTCCGATTATGATAAACCGGCAGTGTTCATTGGCAAAGCAGCCGAAAAAAGCGGCGTCATAAATACTGATTCTCTCGCCGCCATTGCCGAAGGCGGTTATGCGATGCGCCTTGCCGGCAATCGCCTCGCCATTGCAGGCGCGCATCCCTCCGGGACCGCGTATGGTGTGTTTGCTTTTTTGAAAAAAATTGGCATTGAATACCTTTCTGCCGATCAATCCACCAAACCGGCCAGCGCCGAGATGGCGGTTGCCGATTTCACGGATTCCTGCAATCCCGCAATCCCTTTGCGGGAGTTGAATTTCCGAGTGATACATGCAGAACTCCTCGGGTATACCGCCCATGAGAATCTGGCCAATTATCGCAAAACCAACAGCCATGTAGGCAATTGTCATTCTGCGCCGGAACTTGTTTCTTTGAAAGAATTCGAGGAAAGCCATCCTGAATATTTTGCATTGCGCTCCAACGGTGAACGGCTGCGCAGCATCAATGGCAAAAAAGTTGAGATACATTACTGCATGACAAACACCGGACTTCATAAACTAATGGCGGACCGCCTCATGGAAGTTATGAAAAGCGATCCGTACGCCCGCTATTTTTACCTTTTCCCCGGCGATGGCGGGGATTATGCCTGTACCTGCGCTTCATGTGTCAAGCTTGGAAACCCTACTGACCGTCTTCTTTATCTGATCAATAAAGTGGCGGAACAGACTATCCGGAAATTTCCTGACCGCATGATTATGACGTTGGCTTATTCTGATTCGTGTCCGCCGCCCACCAGGGAAAAGCCGGCTTCGAATGTACTGGTGCTTTATACTCCTTATACGACTGCAACCTGGGGAAATCATTTTCAATTCCGGCATGAAGCGAATGAGACCGGCCAGGCTGATATGAGCGCCTGGGAGAAGCTTTGTCCGAAACAGCTTGGCGCTTTCACCTATCCGTCCAGTTGCAGTGAAAAAGAGAATATCTGGCCGGCGTTTTATGCAAACTGCGATTTTGCCCGGCATTTTGCGGAACGAAAATACCGTGCGCTGGTATACACTTGCGGAATAATTCCCATTTACGGCGGCGGCAGTATACCTCAGACAAACAGTTTCTGCGACCTGTTCATAAAGGTGCTTGGCAAAATTATCTGCAATCCGAAACTGAATGTTGAAGCGGCGGTGGATGATTTCATGAAACAATATTACGGGCCGGCCGCTCCCGCCATGCGCAAGTATTTCAATCTCATCAGCGCGGAACCAGGAAAACGAAACTGGTCGCAGAACATAGAAGTCAAATTGCGCGGTTTTGTGACACAAAAATTAGCTGATGAAGCATTCAAGTATCTGGACGAGGCCGAGAAGGCGGCGGAAGGCAATTCCGTCTTTCGAAAGAATGTTCTCAAAGAGAAAAAACCCATGCTGTGGCATTACCTGACAGATGTATGCCGCACAAATGGCAAGGTTAACCGGGATAATTTTAAAAGTTATGCGGCACGCCTTGGGGAATATGCTAAAGTCAGCGAAGAGCTCGGCCAGTCTTATATGGACAATCCTGATGCAAAGCGGTGGTTTATGGACTGCACTATGCTGAAAATCGGAGATCAAGACCCCTGGTATAATGATCCTTTGATAAAAGAGCTGATTGCCAATCCGGGAAAGACGCTGGGAGAATCTATTCCAAATTGTCAGGAAAAAAAGGATTACGGTTATTTGATTCCGAATGCGGGTGTTTGGGGAGGAGAAACAAGCATAACCAACTGGATGCGCACCGACCGGGTTCAGGTGAAAGTACTGCGTCGCCCCAGTTCCGGTTTTGGCACGGGGCAGTTTCTGCTGCGGCTGAACCAAATCCCCTCAAAACCGGTTGTTATGAGTGTTGCCGGGCTTGATAATGAAAAGAAGGCCCCTGCCATGATTGATGTGATTGTCAACGGACAAAGCATTTATAAAGGTGCTGTTCCATGGGAAAAAAACAAATGGACGGAAAAGAATTTTACGATTCCGGCAGCGGCTTTTAAGTCGGGAGACAATGACATTATATTCATGAATGTAACTCCAGATACTGAAGTTGACGGAGTCGGCGGGAGAAATTTTGCCGCGCAGCGCAATTACACCTGGGGGTGGTTTATGGTCCAGGAAGTCAAGGTATATATAAAATAAAAGAATGCTGCGGCTGAGGAGCTGTAAAGAAATAAACTTGACAAGTTTCGTAAAATATCCACAGCGGTGATTTTGGGAATTGCCGGCGGCGCGCATGCCCGGCGGTATGTAACGAGCCGGCAAACCCGAAGGCGTCCTGGAGAAGCGCGAAGATGTAAAGGTTATTTTTGAAAAACTACTGACAGGCGCGCTGAATTTTGGGCCAGGATTTAAACCATGACGAATTTAAAAACACTTGATGAACATCGTGAATATCTATATCAGATAGTGAAGTTGCAACTTTTTTTTCTGAGAAACTGGTTGCGCGAACATCCGGAGGAAACTTTGCCTGCGGCGTTGCGCAACCGGATCGACATTTATCGCAAAACTTCAATCAATAAAGGACTGCTGAATCCGGAAGTTACAAATTTCGAATGTCCGGAATGGCTGGAACTTGAGCGGCGGCTGGAACTGGTTTATAAACAGCATAAAGACAATGCGGCAGCGTTTGAGGAAGCCGCATTCGCCATATTCAATAATACCATTGACGAAAGGGTGGAGAAAGATTACAAAGACGAAAGCAGGCTTGCCGGTTACCAGTGCGGCAGCCTCCGCTACAATGAATATGAGGATGGTTCAAAACATGAAATTGTCAATTTTCACATTGACAACGCGCGTCAACCGGAATCGATGTTTGCCGATCCGCAATATCTGCCGCGATGCTTCCTGGAACTGATGCGGCAGACTTTCGAAAAATACGGATTAACCAGGCTCTACACCAACACCTGGCTGAACTCTCTGCCGCGATGGCTGGAACTTTTCCCGCAGGAATGGCAGGATAATCTTAGTCCGGAAAATACCGATGTCCAGTGGCATTACGGCTTCTGGGGTCAATTCATCACCTCGCGCGGCACATTTAATTACAAATATGGCGAAATCTTGCGGAAAACCGGCAAATTTCCCTTCTACCCAAGAAAATCTTCATGTTCGTTTGCAAATATGAAAAAACATTTAAGTGATATATTACAATCAAAAAGGATTGACAATGGCAGCGAAGTTTGTGAGTATTGGCAGTAATACGCCGATGATGTTTCAGCCAGTCCTGCCGGCATGGTTGCCGCCTGCGCATGCTTGATTTTCATCCCAAGTCTACTGCGCCCCCCTGTCGCTGATAATTACTACACTGAATAAAAAAAGGAACACGATGTAAATTCAATATCAGAAAATTTCAGATAATAGAAATTTGAGTTACTCAGTAAAAAAAGGTACATAAGAGGTAATTTCAAAAGTAGTCAGAATTCAGGAGCCAGGAGTCAGAATAATTGGAAAACGAACTGGATTTGAGTTATAATTTCATTCTGAATTCTGGATTCTGTCTTCTGAATTCCCGCAAAACGCGAGTTTTGCAATTGGCTCATAATTTTTAATATTTCAACTCACAAAAAATAATATGAATGACAGTATAAATATCGATGATTTTCGTCCGGTTCCATTTTATTTTATCAATACGATGGAGTCGTCCGCTGTATCCAGAAATGCGATTTTCGAGTCTATGCATAAACTCAAATCGGCAGGGTTCGGCGGATGTGTGGTTTTCAACAAGCCTCCGGATGGATTTTCGGAGAAAGAATATCTTGAACAGCCTTGGTTTGAACTGACAAGAAATTTTGCCGAAGCCGGGAAAAAGTTTGACTTGCAAATCTGGCTTAACGATGGTTTTAATTTTCCGCCAGGCGATGCGGCCGGTAGAATCCGCAAGATTGCTCCATGGCTAAAACAACAGCGCTTTGTGCGTGATGCAGGCGGAAAGATCCAAATAAAAGAGGTGGAATGGGGATTCCCCGCGTTTGAGGAACCGGAAAGTTCACTTCTGTTTATTGAACTTGTCTATGAACGTTACAAGACTGAACTTGGCGAGTTTTTCGGTAATGGCATTACCGGCTTTTTTTCAGATGCGGATTGCAGGCGGGTTGGGCCTGTTGCCGGCAGTCAAACCGGCGGTGGCGACTATTATCCATCCTCAAAGCGTTTTATGGAGATATTTAAGGAGCGTTTCGGATATCTGCTTGAAGAGCATATTGCTGATATTATGGACGGATGCGGCGGGCAGCCGGCAGAGGATTACTGGCGACTGTCCGGAGATATGTACGCTCAATGGTTCAGCAATAACTTTGAGTGGTGTCAACGGAATAATTTGAAATATGCTTTTCATACTTCCGATACCGGTCCGCTACCGCGCCGGGAATGCGGACGCAGTTCTGTATTCTCTGAAGGCAGTTATTTAAATTTGGCGCGTTATGCGGATTATCCCGGCACTGATCATGAATTACTGTCTCTTGACGGCGGCAAGCATTTCGATTCCAGATACATAGTACCGCAGGCTGTGTGGGGCGGTTCTGACGCGGAGGCGGCAGACCCTCAATTTTATGCCACTCTCTATGATGTAAGAGCGAAGTACACATCATCCGCAGCATTCGTCTACAATAAAGACAGGGCTATGTGCGAAGCATTTGCAGCCACAAACTGGAGCGCTGATTTCGCAGGGTTAAGACAAATAGCCGCCTGGCAGATAATGCAGGGAATAAACTTCTTTATTCCGCATGCTGTTCATCACCGGCTTCACGGAGCAACAAAATTTTTTGCGCCGCCGGATTTTTCAGAGTATGGTAGTCTGTCTTGCGGCATGAAAGAATTCAACGACTGGCTCGCGCAAATGTGCATGTATGCATCGAGCGGCAGGCTTGTCGCGCCGGTGGCAGTGCTTGACCCGTCACGACATATGTGGCGGCATGAATCTGACGGCAAAGCATTTTTGCTGGCATGCAATATGTTAAACGATATGCCATTTGGTTACGTCATCGTTGATGAAAATACGATTATTGAAAGATCTGATATGTTCAAGGTCATGGTAAACTCGAAACTGCCGCTTAGTACGAGACTGACTGAAGCATGTAATGCTTCCGGATGTCAAATAATCGGGGTCGAAGAAATTGCAGGGTTGCCGGAAATGTTAGGTAACGATGTTATGTTTGACGGAGATGGAAAACTCCAATATATGCGCAGGCGACTTGAATCCGGCAGAGAAATTCTTCTTGCAGCCAATATTGTCAACGGAAAAAATGTTAGTGGCTCTATCTGCTTTAACGGAATAAAGACTACGCTTGAGCTTTATCCTGGAGAAATAGTTGTATTGGGAGAAGGACTCAAGTTTTTTGAAGATTCTCTGCCGTCACGAAATGTGATAATGCTGCCGGATGAATATGAAGTGAAATGGGATCAGAAAAATATTATTCCTTTGTCTCGTTGGGAAAATGCGGCTGGAAATATAATGACGTTATCAACCGCGGAAGATTCCGTTTTTTTTAGATGGGAAAACAGGCAAGAGCTAGAAACCCCGTTCTTGCTGATTCCGGAAAATCTGCTGAAAACAGACATGGTATTCTTAATTGACGGACAGAGACCGGGTGAGGGCAGTCAATGCTCGCTGTTTGCGGACCAGTATCAGCAGTTTAAACTGGCTTGCGCCGGTACTCGCGGATGTCACTCTATTGAAATGCGATATGCAAATGTGAAGCAGATTCACGACTGGAATAATATCTATCTGGCCGGTAATTTTTCAGTAGAGATAGCAAGTTCGAACGAACGCGCCTGCCGGTACCGGCAGTTTTATAATATGGAATTATTCCTGCCATCAACAGTAAAAAATTATCTGGATGTTCCGAAAAGGACATTGAAAGCAGGTTCGTGGGCGGAGCAGGGTTATCCTTTCTATTCCGGGAAGGCAACATACAGTTTTAACTGCAATATGCCGCAGAATTTCACTGGAGGCCAACTTGTTTTGCCAGAAGTAAAATCGGTTTGCTCAGTAAAAATCAATGGCATTGATGTCGGCAAAAGAATATTTCCGCCATACCGGTTCAAAATTCCAAAAGTCTGCGGTTGCTGCTGTATAGAAATTGAAGTATGGAACACCTTGGGCAACATGCTTGAAGAATATCGCGTTAAAAGCGGGATTTTACTCCCTCCTTTTATTATTCCTGATTAAAATATTGCGTCAACACGACCGGAGAAGTTTTTCCGATTGGCTCATGGCCTGGAAGCAGTTGGGACGATATCAACGGGGAATGGAAAAAGCGTCATGTGACACTGCCTGACGGCAGTTATCGTGCTTGTTCTTGTTGTGGCTGGCATGACAGGTCTGACATTGATAGCCGAGTCTGTGCCGGAGAAAATTGAGCCACCGGTAGTCGAACCCCGGCAAGATGACTCCAAAGCTTTTGAAAAATACAGAGTCAGGAATTAAGGCAGCGCAGTACGAATTAAGCGTCCGGTATGCACCGGGCAGCGGCGTGGAAAGAGATGAAGCAAAGGCGGCGGAGTGGTGCCGGAAAGCCGCCGCCGCACAATTTGAAATCGGGTACAAGTATTATACGGGTAATCACGGTGTTACCCGGCCTGATTATGCTAAAGCCTTTGAGTAGTATAAGAAGGCCTCAGATTCAGTAACAAAAAGGGAAGAAAATATGTCAGAAAGTTCAAAAATTGTTAAAGTCGGTGTGTTGGGACTGGGGCGCAGCGGATATGGAATTCATATCGACGGCATAAAGCAGATGCCGAAAACGTTCAAGGTCGTCACAATTTATGATCCGCTCCAAGACCGTGCGGCTGCCGTTGCCAGTGAATTAGGAATAATTCAGAGTACTAGCGAAGCGCAACTGTTGAACAATCCTGATGTTGAACTGGTGGTCGTTGCCAGTCCAAATGGTTTCCATACTGAACAAGCCGAACGGGCGCTTAAATCAGGAAAGCACGTTCTGTGTGAAAAGCCATTTGGTTTAACCACGGCTGATTCCGATAAAATAATTTCTGCCGCCCAGTCGGCGGGAAAACTAATCCAGCCTTTCCAGCAGCGGCGTTACGAGCCGGACTTCCTCAAGGTAAAAGAGATTTGCGAAAGCGGGCTGCTTGGCGAAATCTATCAAATCCGTATCTGCTGGCATGGATTTTCGCGCCGTTGGGACTGGCAGACAGTGCGTTCATGCGCCGGCGGTGCGCTTAATAACAATGGTCCGCACCTTATCGACCACGCCATTGAGTTGTTCGGCAAAGGTGAACCGGAAGTGCGGGCGGAAACAAAACGCTGCCTCTGCAGTGGCGATGCAGAAGATCATCTCAAGGCGGTTTTTTACGGAGCCGGCCATCCAACTATCGAAATTGAACTCAGCAGTGTCTTCGCTTATCCGCAGGATCGCTGGCTGGTATGCGGTTCAAAGGGTGGTTTACGCGGGGGTGCTTCCACGCTTGAATGGAAGTGGGTGGATTTTTCTGCGATGCCGGAACGGAAGGTAGAGCTTGCTTCTACACCGGATCGCAGTTATAATAGTGAAAAGCTTGCCTGGCAGGAAGATTCCTGGCAGGCCGACAGCACTGCCGATGCCGGTAGTGGCGCCGCACCTGCGGTAAAACAGGTACTTACACTTTACCGGAGCTTGTATCGTTCAATTCGTGAAGGCTTGCCGCAGGAAATAACTCCGGAAAGTGTACGACAACGGGTGGCAGTTATGGAAAAAATACGAAAGTCCGCCGGAATACCGGCCAAATAATTTTACCCGGCGCCGGCTTTTCTGCCGCCAGCTTTTTTAAAATCTTCAGAGGGTAAATTCCCCGTACCTCCGGGGCGCACTTTTGCTTTTGTATTTTTGCTGCTTGAAGATTGTGAACAATATGTCGCTACGCTGGTGTTTGAGCACTCAGAGTACCTCAAGCTTCCAGCTTGAGAAGGAGAATCGCAAGCTGGAAGCTTGCGGTACTATTTAAAACAAAGCCGGTGCGGAGACAGGCGTTCCCGGGAGGAAACCGGTTGTGACGGAGCACAACCCTCCATTAATACCTGTTTCCAGTTCCTGCCTTCCGGCTGTTCCACTTGGACATTGGATATTCCGTGTTGGATATTGGATATTGAGTTTGGCTGCGGCTATGCCGCGCTGTGTGTTTCGTGGTTAAAGTGTATTTTTCTGTGCCCTTGCGCACTCCATAGATTTACGCTTTATTCGGCGGGTTTGAAGTCTACGATCTGGATCTGGGGCTTTTTGTCATTGTAGTAGGTGTTAAGCTGCGGCATGGCCAGAACATCCCACATTCCACGGTCAAAAGTATCCGGGATCTGGTTGAAGGCAATAAATTCTATCTGCGAATTATTGAAATTCTTGAAAACTCCGCGGATATGCTTGT
>JBAWXM010000139.1:0-12572 GCA_037144075.1 Lentisphaerota bacterium
GTCGCAACTCGTTGATGCTTAGAGGTTTTACTTTAATCGAACTCCTCGTGGTGATAGCCATCATCGCAATTTTAGCTGGAATGTTGCTGCCTGCGTTGAACAAGGCCAGAGAAAAGGCAAAAAGCATTCGTTGCACCAGTAACCTGAAGCAGATAGGCGTCGCTGTCGTAATGTATACAGATGCCAATAACGGATTTATGCCTGTTTCTGTGGGTGCCACCCCTGGTGTAAATGGGGCATGGGTCGTTTTTTTCGGACGATTCATCGGCTCCAATAATACCAGCGGCAGCAATCGTATTGTGTTTTCCTGTCCGGACAATACCGCGGGTAATGGTGTATTTTACAATGGGTTGGTTCCAACTGGAGATGGTCCGGTACGCATTAACATGACCGCAGCTCCTTTGGGATATGGATACAATTACTTTGCGTTCGGACTGTTTGACACCGACGGCTATAAAAAAATTTCACAATTTCGCAAGCTCAGCCAGCTCGGCGTGCTGGTTGAACAGGACAACAGTGACGCCCATCCGAATAAAGACCGACTTCAGTTCAGACACGGCGATGGGCACACCATGAATGTTTTGTTTGGGGATGCCCATGTTGACAGCAGAAAACAGGGAGAAGTGCCTCAAGGCGCCAACAATTTAAAGCTGGGGTACAATTTAAATGCGATATATACTACTTTCTGGAGTGGCTTTTGAAAAGGATATAGACGGTGATCAAAAGATTGCAATCAAGGTATTAATACTTTTAATAAAATCACGTTAGACTGGAAATGGAGGCCAGTGACAGAGAGAATAATTTTTGCTTCCGTTCACACTATACTAAAAAACAGGTTTTAAACCCAAAAAGTCAGTTACTGTTATATTTGGCTCGATAAAAAAGGACATAACCATGAATAATAAATATAAAGTTACGCAGTGCCATAAAACAACAAATTTCGCTGTTTTTTGCAATTTTTGTTTCTGTATCATTATTGCTCTTGCTTTCTCTGGGATGACTTTAAGTGCCCAGGAAAATTTAGTTAGCAATCCCGGGTTTGAAAACAGCAAGTCTGTCGCGATCAAGGCCGATGCCGCTGCGCCATCGGAATGGGAAATCATTGCAAAAAGGGGCGGCTATGATATTGAAACCGGCGATCAGGTGCTGATACCCGTTTCCTGGGGATTAAATCCCTATGACGGCTGGGAGGAACATCCCGACAAGCACTCCTATACCGGCAAGTTCCGCTATGTTACCGGCAAGCCCGGCGAGGAAGTTCATTCCGGAGAGCATGCCGTTTTCATATCGTCGAATACACATGCCACAGTATTATCAGGGGTGAGATTTTCAGTTATTCCCAAGATTGAAAACACCGGCAAAAAACCAGTGCTGCCGCTTAAAGAACCGTTTTACTTCAGTTTCTATGCAAAAGGAAAAGGCAGCATTTCATGTTATATTTATACTTACCTGCTTGACGGGAAAACGAACTATAAGGCCCGTAAAGTGACACCTGAAAGCTTTGTCCTCACCGATCAGTGGCAGAAATTCGAAGGCACAATACAGTTTACGGATCCCGATGTGGTAGGTGCCAGCGGCATTATATTCGGGGTAGATAACGGCGAAGCGACAATAGACGATGTCGCAGTGTACAATGCAAAGCCGGAAGCTGCAAAATAAATTGGGCGGCCCAAAAACAATCGAACGCCGAATATAATCTGAACATCCAAAGTCTAAGTTAAGTTACTACAGCGAAGGCCGTCCTGGGAGTGCGCAGACTTTGTCTGCGCTCGAGCGGTGACAGAGTCACCGCACTCCGGTGAATGCTTCCGCATTCGTGCCCATAAAGGAAGGATCAATTTTGAAATCCGCTTGACTGTGGTGCCGCAGTTTTATCAAAATGAAACTGCCATGCAAAGAACACACTAACGCTGTGAACCCCAACAGCAGTTTAAAAGAAACTTGGAAGGATACATTAGATTTATTATCTTGTATTTTTTAACCCGCAGGAAAGACGCCTGTGTTACATTCAAAAAAGGGCATGAGCATGAACGATGAATTTAGGATTAAGATATTCCGTAGAACTGCAAAATTAACTTTAAATGTTTTCTGTTTCTGCATGATTGCATCTATTGTTTTTACCGGGACGATTTTGAATGCCCAGGAAAAACCGGCAGGAGTCAACAGCGGTTCTTTGAATGTACTTGATTTCGGAGCCAGGGGAAACGGTATTGCCGACGACACAGATGCAATTCAAAGATGTTTTCTCAAAGCGGCGGAGACCTATTATCCGCCGGAGGTTTTTTTTCCTGCCGGTACATATTTGGTATCAAGAACCCTGCTGATTCCGCCTAACGCCAGCAATAAAGGCTGGGGATTCATAAATATCAGGGGCAATGCGGCGACTATCAGACAATCCGACCCTGCAAAAGATATTTTCTATTTGCACCGTGCGTATCGTAACCTTATTGAAGGAATAACCTTTGACGGGGGAAAGACACAAATCAGGTGGTGGACAGAGAATCAAAACGCGGGGCATATTGTAGTCAGGGACTGCATTTTCAAGAATTCATCAAGCTATGCCATTGACGACGTATTGCGCAAAGACACTAAACCTTCGGCAAAATGGTATGAAACTGTTGCGCCTTATCTCATCGGCAAAGACAATCATGGACTTCCTTTTCTCACGCCTAATGATGCGGAGAAAACAGCACCCCGGTTCGGATGGAATTCCAGCATTGCGCGGATCAGCCGCTGTTCGTTCGTAAACTGCATGAATGTCCTGTCGGGGTGGTCGGACTGGCTCCTTATGGATGACTGCAAGATAGAGACACATCCGGACATGGAAGGGGCGGCAATTCTTTCCGGAGGTCAACTGCTGCTCGATAATGTCACAGGACTTGCCCATGTGACGCCGGGAAAAACCCAGTGCTGGATCGATAAGGTAGTGGATGGGCAGGAAGACGGGATAGACCTGAAAAATGTCAAGTTTAAAAGCGATTCGGACAAAGGCCTTTGCGTAGTTCGCAACTGGTACAAGTTCTCTGGAGGACGGCATGTCCAGCTGATTGCCGACAACTGCGAATTCCAGAGCGCCGGCTCCAAGGAGAATTGCCTTTTCTATCTTATCGAGGCGCCCAACTTGATAATTGTCCGGAACTGCCGGGAAACGTCCGGCCGGGATGTCAAAATATTGGGTTTTGAGAAGAAGCTTGATGAAGATTATTTCCATGCCGGAAGTCCTGAAATATTTTCTTTCATGATTAACGACAACAACCGGAACCTGATCGCCAGCCTGCCTGAAAACATGGAGCAGTTCGCCGATAATCCGCTGCCGAAAAACATCTCGCAGAAATTCGAACAGTACCCCGCACCATCCATTACATTGCCGGAAATGCGGCGTAGTATCGCCAAGGAGCTGAATGTCATGAATTTCGGTGCAAATGGCAAAGGCAAAACAGACGATTCCGAAGCATTTCGCAAAGTATTTGCCGAAGTCGTCGGCTCTAATTCCACGGTTGAGGTTATTATTCCCAACGGAATATATCGGCTGGATAAAGCGGTGGAATTGCCGCCGCGCGTTATTGTGCGGGGCGCCGGAAAGGCAATGCTTACCGCTCCCGACGGCAGGAAGGGTGCGATTTTCACTGCCCGGAGCGCCGAACGCATTCTCATGCAAAACCTTGTTTTTGAGAACTGCGATGACGCCGTGGCGATTGCCACCAAAACCGACACGGAATGCAATATTCTGATTGACAACTGTACCTTCGATAGAAATAATGGATTTGGCATAACATGCTTGAGCGGCACCGGGGCGGTGGCCGAACCGAATAAAACGTCATTACGGATCAGCGACTGCACGTTTAAATTTTCGCGCGCCCTGCTCAGCAATGCAGGATACGCCTTGATGGATAATGCCTGGATCGAAAATGATCCGGACACGCTCGATTGCGGAGTCATCGTGAACAAAGGAACCCTTCATCTGAGAACTCTGTGCGGGATACCGCATACCACCCGGGTGGACAAGACAAGCGGGAAAAGTGCCGAAGACACGAAAAAGAATGATTTGCGTTGGATTGACAACTATTACAAAGTCTTCTGCGACCGCTGCCGTTTCGGCGGCGAGAATGGCGGATTGCCGATGATGGTGAACTTTGCCGCGGACGGGGAAGTGCTTTTTCTGAACAGCTGGTGCGCAATCCACGGAGGTAATCCTAAAAGAATAACCATAGTTGATTGTGAGGCCATTCCCAAACTTCTCGCTTTTCAAGGGAATATTTCGTGGCCGGCACCGCAACGAATGATAACGATCCGTTCCGGCGCAAAGGGTTCCATTGAAGGACGTTTTTATGAAACCGGCAATACGGCGCCACCCTCTGTGAAAGATGAACGCAATACCGGAGCCCGAAAATGATTATTCACAGGATTGCGATGGTTTCATTTCTTTCGGTCTCCGGACTGATTCTCCTATTATGCTGTTCAGCGTTAAACATCCAATCGGCCAATCTGCAAAAAGAAATGATTGTGGATATTGGGGACGGAGTTTCTTTTGTCATGGTGCGAATCGAACCTGGAACGTTTACAATTGGAAGTCCGTCAGAAGAAAAAAACAGGCGGGAGATTGAAAATCAACAATTGATACGGATTAGCAAACCGTATTATATCGGAAAGTTCGAAGTCACGCAGGCAGTATGGAAACGGGTGATGACTGCGAAAATCACCAGTCCGCGCGCCAAAATAAACAGTTGCGGCCTCTACTGGGAAGAGGGAGATCCCCTTGACATCACCTGCAATGCCAGCCCTTCTAAATTCGCCGGGACTGAAAAGCCGGTTGACAGTGTAAGTTGGCGCCAGTGCAAAGAGTTTATCGCTAGGCTGAACTTGCTGATTGACGGTCCCGCTTTCCGTCTGCCTACCGAAGCCGAGTGGGAATATGCCGCCAGGGCTGAAACGAAAACGGCTTATTCTTTCGGGAATGACGATACTGGACTGAATGATTTTGCATGGTACAAAAAAAATAGTGACAAGCAAACTCATCCATGTGGAACTAAAAAGCCTAACCCCTGGGGGCTTTATGACATGTACGGAAATGTCTGGGAGTGGTGCGAGGATAAATTTACCAGCGAAGCATATCCGTTCTCCGACAAAGAAGAGATAGCTGATTTTTGCACTCGCGGCAGCGAGGGAGGTACTGCTTCTCAGGTAATCCGGGGTGGTTCTTTTGCGTTTAGCACCAGTTTTTGCCGTTCTGCCGCCAGGAGCGGCGGAGACCCGTGGCATGAAAATTCAGATATTGGACTGCGTCTGGTGAGAGACGCACGATGAGTTCCTATAAGGAAAAAACTGTTTAACCGAGAAATTAATGAAAGAAAGTTGAGCATGAAAGAAAAAGAATTGCTTGAAAGCGGATTGGTTGATGAACAATTTTTATCCGACTTACCCAATAGAAGGCAAAGAGCGGCCTGGGTGCTTAATGAATCCCTTGTCTCCGTTGGCGCATGGGAGCCGTTGTCCCATCGCCGTCGTCTGGGAACGACACAGGTGGACGATGAGAAATTCTACGCATACGAGCATAGCGAGCAGTTTGTAAAGGAGATTCTGGCAATTGGCGGCAACCTGCTCATCACCGCGTATGATAAGAACTACTATGTGGACGAGGAAGAATATGAACTTAAGAAACAGCTCGTCGCCCACTGTAAGAAGCACGGACTGCGTCTCGGAGTTTACATCAGGGCCGACAATATTCAAACCGAGGTGATGGCCGACCGGTTGAAGAACGAAGATTTGCTCGCTCGCAAAGCCGATGGACACAGTTTCTCATATGGCTCGCAGGAATGGCGCAAGGACATCTGTTTTCACAAGCCCGGGAACATCGAAGCGTTCAAGGCGTCCATTCATCGGGCAATCATCGATCTCGGCGTGGACATGCTGCACCTTGACGGCTTCGGAGTCGGTGGAACTGAAACGTATAATGCATGTCGCTGCGATGCCTGCCGCCGCGATTTCACGAAGTTCCTGATTCGTCGATGGGGTGACGACTCCAAGTCCTGCAAGCACCGTTTCGGACATACGCGGTTAGAGGGAATTGAGCCACCCGGATTTGCCTCTCTGCCTGCTGTTCCGACTGGTCGTATCACTGAGCCAGTGTGGCAGGAGTGGATCCGCTTCCGGTGTACATGGACAGCGCGAGTCACGCGGATCATCTCAGAATACGCATATGAGTTGAACCCCGATGTGGCGATTCTCGGCAATGCCGGCCTTGCTGTTCGCGAGAACTCGGCGTTACTGTGTGGTTACGAGCCGGAGACATACTGCCGGCATGTGGATATGATGTGCAACGAAGATGCGTTTGATGCTCACATTGGACCAGAAGGCGAAATCATTCAACGCGTGAGGCAGCACAAGATGGTGGCGAATGGCGGAGCATTCCTCTGGAATTACATGCATAACCCGGCGCGGCAGGAACGTCATCTGCGACTGCAGTTGTCACATGCCGCCGCCTTCAACCGTGGACGCACTACCGGTATTGGGTTTTCGTTTGCCTGTTACAATGATTTTCGTCTGGCCGGCGATATAAAGCGGAAATATGCAGACTGGATGAAGCAGCATTGGGAGCATTTCCAAAATCTCGAATCCATCAACGACGTGGCCGTCTGGCGCGAGTTGCGGGCAATGGCGTTCGCCGAACCGGTCACTTATGCGACTGCGATGCGGATCGAGCAACTGCTAATCGAAGACCGCACCCCCTTTCACATCGTGTTCGGCGACTGGTCGTCCGACACACAAATGTTAGTGCTTCCAAACCTCGCAATTCTTGATGATGCCCAGTGTGCGCGGCTCATACAATTCGTAGAGCGAGGCGGGAGTCTGCTCATTATTGGTCAGACCTCAATCCTGGACGGCTGGGGTCGCCGCCGCAACGACTTCGGCCTCCGGGCAATTTTGCCGCCACAAGTGAAAGCATCCGGGTTGGTATTTGTGCAGCATATCGCCGGGGCCAACGATCCGATCAAGCCGGGCTGTGAAACAATCGACGATAAGGAACAATGGACACGCCACCAGGCCGGAGCCGGACGGGTCATCCACATTCCGGAGCTGGTTGATCCCTCCACGCAGCCAAGCCTGTTCAATGTTGACCACACTTACAATTTCGGACTGGATCTGACTAATTGGCGGATACCGGAAAAATCCGATGAGACGCGCGAGGCGCTGGCATGGCTGCTGGATGGGAAACAGACCTTCACTGTTGAGTCTGAACGCGGAGTGATATCCAACTACTACTGCCAGCCGGAGAGCGGAAGCCGCTACGTTCACCTTGTCAATTTGAACGACCATGTTGTGGCGGACACGGTCATCAAATACAAACTGCCGGCAAATACAAAGGTCTATGATGTAAGCGTTATTTCCCCGGACGGAGATGAATTTCAGAAGATTGACTGGCGAATGTCAGAAGACCATCTCGTTATTTCCCTGGAAAGACTGGATGTTTACTCGGTGATAATCGTCAAGACGCAATAGGAAGTTTAAACCATGGCAAGCAAAGGACGTAACTTTTTCCACGCAATATCAGAGGAGAAGATACCGGGTCTGTCTGGAAAATCGTTTGCCTTCACAGGAAAAAATGAAAGGGAATTTTCAAAATGGCGTGAAGCTTTTCGTCATGTCCTCATGGCAGAGCTGAAGTTTTCCCGAGAAAAAGTTCCCTTGCGTCCGGAAATTATTGAAAGTGCCTCCTTTAAGGATTATATAAGGGAAAAAGTTGTTTACGATCTGGAAGACGGGTTGTCCGCAGCCGCCTGGATATGCCGTCCGAAAAAGAAGACTACTGCAAAATTACCGGCGGTTCTATGCTGCCATGGACACGGTCCCGGCAAAGACCCGTTGATTGGGCTTTATCGCGGGAAAGAGTGTCTGGAGTATCATAAAATGGCGGGCGTCAGACTTGCGAAAAAAGGGTTTGTGACATTGGTCCCCGACCGGAGGGGCTACGGTGAATGTTCAATGTTCGTGAACGGTTTCCCCGGCATGGATGATTTGAAAAAACTGGATGCCTTTTATCGGCGAAAAGGTTCGAGCCTGCTATCGCTTGACATCGCTGACGGCATCCGCGCAATTGATCTTTTAAATGAGCTGGGCATGTCAGATCCGGAGAAAACAGGCTGTCTGGGCGTTGAAAGCGGCGCCGCAGTGGCCGCCTGCCTCAGCGCAGTGGATGAGCGAGTAAAAGCGGTGTCCCTGACGAGTTTCATAAGCACTGACAGCGGGATGCCTGGCATTGCTTGTCAGGATAAGTTTTTTGCAGGGGTTGGAACTATTGATATCTGTTCATTGATTGCCCCCCGTCCGCTACTCCTGCAAATTCCCGTGGCGGATCCGGTCGTACCTTCCGAGAATGCGAGGAAAGCCATACCTTTTATAAAAAGGATTTACGCGCTTTTCCATGTCGATGAGAGGTGTGAAAGTTTTGAATTTGATGGCGTTCTGGAATTGGATTATCAATCAATGGAAGACTGGTTTGTGAAATGGAGTTAACATAGTGGAGAAAAACAAGAATCGCGTATTCACGGTCTCTGAATGGCGGGACCGGATGGTTGAACACTGTGAGCCAAAGCTTTCTTTCAGCGGCAGGACCCGTGACGATTACCGGAACTGGCGCAGGAGATTTAAGAAAGAATTCAGGAGGCTGTTAGGGTTGTTCCCTGATTCTGTTCCGCTGCAATCCGAAATCATCGAAAGGAAAGTTTTTCCAACCTATTTGCGGGAAAAAGTCGTTTTTGATTCGGAGCGTTTCATGTCGGTGCCGGCATGGGTTTGTTCCCCGATAAAATCCTCCGATACCGGAAAGCACCCCGCAGTCATCTGCTGCCATGGACACGGACATGGAAAAGACGCGCTTGGCGGAATCCTCTCAAATGGCAAGCCTGGAGTTGACTATCAAAAACGGTTGGCAGTCGAATTGGCGGAAAACGGCTACGTCGCTATCGCCCCCGACTGGAGGTGTTTCGGCGAAAGACGTGAGCCGCCGGAACACTTATCGCATCCGAGGGACTTGTGCGATCTTGCTCATATTACGGTCGAGTCTTTCGGGTATAACCTCCTGACTTTGGATATCTGGGACGGCATGAAGACAATCGACTACCTCGAAAGCCGCAATGACGTTGATCACTCCCGCATTGGTTGCGTAGGTTGTTCCTTGGGCGGGACCATATCCATGTTTTTAAGTGCCGCCGACCAGCGGATCTCCGCCGCCTGTGTTAGCGGCTACCTTATGGCGACAGGCAAATGTTCTTTTTCAGGAACGTGCGGTTCGCAGACGTTGCCTGGCCTTTTGGCATTGGGCGACAGGGCGGAAGTGGCGGGGCTGATTTGTCCGCGCCCATTGCTTATCCAGATTGGCGAATACGACTCAACTTTTCCCGCCTGTCACGCATTGAAAGAATACGAAAGACTTCAGCACATCTACCGGACTGCCGGAATAGACGACCGATTAGGGCTTGACCGGTTTGACGGGTGCCACGAGATTCATCTGGCACCGATACTTGAATGGTTTGACCGTTGGTTAACCGAAAGGCGGACGGATGACTAATTTTTATGAATCCAGCAAAAATGTTGCTGTTGCAATGGGATTGCATCTGTGCAGCAAGAAATAACAGATTGGCTTTAAGAAAAGGATAATATCGTTATGAAAATGATGACAACTGTAGCGGCAAGGCCATGGAATGAGCCGATGGTGATTGAGAATCTCGTTAAAATGTGCGAGGACAGCGCGACCACGGATGTTGCGGTAATGTATATGTGCCATCCCGAAGGCCTGCCGCTGATGGAAAAAATAGCGGAGTCCGCAGCGCAGTTCAGAAAGATAAAATCAAAACTGGCCCCATGCGGGATTCGATCCGGAATAATGATTCAGACGCTTTTGGATCACGGGGAGCGTTTTCAGCCGCTTTCGCCGGTCACCTTTCAGCGGATCACCGGTTTTGACGGTACAGTCAGCCGTGCCTGCTTTTGTCCGCTCGATGAAGATTTTCTGGATTATGTCCGCCAGATGATCAGCGTATTCAGCAAGGAATCTCCTGATTTTTTTCTAGTTGACGATGATGTGAGGCTTGATAACCATAGCCCGGCCCGCTGGGCGTGCGCATGTCCGCTGCATGTAAAACTTTTTAATCGTTTTGCAGGGATGGAATACTCCAGAGATCAGATTTTTGCCGCGATGGAACGCGATGACGAGCTTGGTCAATCAGTCCGCAGGCAATGGCAGAATTCGGGCGACGAGAGCCTGCTGATGCTGGCAAGGATTATCCGGGAGGCAATAGATCAGATTGCTCCGGATATCCGTTGCGGCAAGTGTACTTCCGGAGGCAAATCCACATTTCGAACTGTTGACATTGCCAGGGCACTGGCTGGCAGCACAAAGCCGTTCATTCGTTTAGCCGGGGCATATTACTGCGCTGACGGCTATGCTTATTTTGCGGATGCGATGATTAACCTGGCCGCTCAGTCATCCCTGCTTAACAACGACAAGGATATTGAGTTGCTGAGTGAGTCAGACACCTGCCTGCATACCCGTTATCACACGCCGGCTAAAACACTGAGAGGGCATGTGGCCGGCAGCATTCTGGCGGCAGGCATTGATACGCCTTATACTTGGATTCCCGGAACTCTGGAATGGATCCCTGAGGATGTTGAAGCCTTTTCCAAAACAATGAAGACTGGCCTGCGTTTTTTCTCTGAACTAAAAAAGATCAGTAGACAAGTGCGCTGGCTTGGACCAACATTGGTGATGAATGACCGGCGGAAAATTACAATGCCGTGGCGCAAATCAAATCCTGAATCTTGTCCGATCAGCAGTTGGGCCGGAAGCATCTGCGGCAAGTTCGGCATTCCTTTTACAGTCAACAACCCCGACTCATCTATCTATATGCTCGATGGAACTGCCGTCTATGATCTTACCCGCCAGGAAATTGAAAATATTCTCGGCAAGGCCGTACTGCTAGACGGGCCGGCAGCATTGATTCTTTCCAAATGGGGATATTCTGAACTGATGGGAGTGGAGGTCAAGGAAGGCGATGACGAATTACGCTACGATTATGAGAAGTTCAATGACGATGCGCAATTGAACGGAGACTCAGCAGGCAAGCACCATCTCTCCATGCGCGGAAATGCTGATGGGGTGAAGCGGCTAACCCTGCTGGACAATAAAGTTAGAATCGCATCATCATTTATTGCAGCCGGCTGGTACAATAGTCATGATGAAAAGGACGTTTCACCGGCAATCACCGTATTCGAAAATTCTCGAGGCGGGCGAGTTGCCGTGTATGCGCAGAATAATATGTTTATGACATTCAAATGTTTCATGAGTGACATCCGAAAAGAACAGTTTGTGCATATTTTGTCGTGGCTGGGCGGCCAGAAGCTTCCTGCGATCACGTTGAATGGAGTCGATACATATTTTCTATACGGACACGACACTTCCACAGGAGAGTATATTGCCGCGATATTCAACTTGAGCCAGGATGATGTTGAAAAAACGCGAATATCTTTCGATTTCGGCCAGCCGTCCGGTATAAGATATCTGACTGACGAAGGGGAATGGGAGCCCCTTTGCTTCCAATATGGCAATGGAACGACAAGTCTGGATATAACTTTGAGAACCATGGAGCCACTGGTGCTCCGAATCAAGGTGTAGTCTCTGTGGATCAAGCAGTGTCAGCGCCGACTGAAAATATCCCGATTCCGCTGATCTAGAATGTCCCAATTTCGCCGACAAACAATAGAATTCCGAGCTCCCGGCGGACAAATTAAGCATGGAGTTAAACGTTTTTCAGTTACATTTTTTCGGCGATGGTATCTAAAAAAAAGCGCCCGGATAATGCTGCCTTTGCCGTTCCAACCTTAGGGAAAAATTTCCCTAAGGTCTGATGACAATACCTTTACAATGCCGGACGGGTCGGTTCCCTGGCACAGCAAATAGACCGAAAGCCTGCAGCGGGTTAACAAAATCCAGCATGCCGGACTTTTCGCTACTCCCGTTGCCGCTACTTCTTCCGTCAGCCGCATCCCCCGTTGCAAGCGCAGCAGCAGGAAAGCAGACCGCGCCGGGGGTTAGGCGTCGAGCCATTGGTGATACGATGGCTGTCTGGATTCGTGAACCTTTAAAATTTTATTTCCATTCTTTTTTGCTGGTTATTCAAAAAAAGGTATTGACTTTTTATTTATAATAATGTATTATTAACGCATAACGGCAATATAGATGCATTAAACACATTAATTAGCGGATGGAATGATGAGCGCGGGATTGCAGATAGTTAGTTCAAAACCTAAACATATCCAGATGGCTGAAATTATCAGGGCTCGGATTGTTTCGGGAGAATTTAAATCTGGGGATAGACTGCTGCCTGATCAGAAGATGGCGGAAAAATACGATATTAATGCGCGTACCGTTGCCGCCGGACTCAATATTCTTGTCAAGGAAGGCTATTTGGCACGGGCTCCGCGCCGGGGCACGATTATTATCAAGGATGGTTTTCAGGAGGCTAAAACCAGCAATATGGTTCCCATGATTATGCTCCATAAGGGTGATGTATATAAAA
>JBAWXM010000140.1:0-12542 GCA_037144075.1 Lentisphaerota bacterium
CGCACTTCCTGCGCCATCGTTTGAACAACATCCAGTCCGACTCCGCGGCCCGAAATTTCGGTCACGGCAGCAGCGGTGGAAAAGCCCGGCAGGAACATGAATTCGAGCAATTCCGCTTCAGTCAATTTTACAGCGATCTCGGCGGACGCCAATCCCTTGCTTACGGCTTTTTCCCGGATCTTTTCAATGTCAATCCCTTTGCCATCGTCGGAGATTGAAATATTGAGCATGCCTGCCCAGTGCCGCGCTGACAGGCGGACAATCCCGGTTTCAACTTTACCGGCCTTGAGCCGCTCTTCCGGTGTTTCTATGCCGTGATCCACCGCATTGCGTACCAGGTGGTTGAGCGGGGCGTTAAGCCGGTCAAGAATGTCCTTGTCAACGGCAATGGATTCTCCGATAATCTCCAGCGAGATCTTTTTGCCAAGTTTGCGGGACAAATCCCTGACTGAACGCGGGAAGTCTCTGACGCCTTCGATAAACGGACGCATGCGGCAGGAAATAACTTCGCGGTAAAGACTGTCGGAAAAATTATCCATGGTTCTGGAATAGTCGGAAAAGTCCGCGAAATATTCAGTGTAATCCCGATAGTATTCGTTATGCTTGCGCTGGATATCCTTGAGTATGCGCTTGAGGTCTGAAAACTGGTCGGAATCAACGGCCTTCTGTTCCATCTGGTCAATGAGCGCGGCGATCTCCAGCAGCCGTTTTTTGTGGTGGAGGATTTTTTTCTCGAACCCCTGAAGCCGTTTCACGCCGACCAGCGATTCAGCGGCCAGTCCCATCAGCCGGTTCATTTTGTCGGCGGCAATTCTTACAACTGCTTCTTTGTCAACTGCGGATTTTTCCGCATGCGCCGGATGTGCCGATTTCTCAGCCGGGGCATCCGGTATGGCCGCCGCCGGCTCAGTGGCCGGGGCATCCGGCGCTGGTGGTGCGGTTACTGACTGAACAGGTTTGAAATTGCCGTTTTTAATATCGGCAAAGGCTTTCGCCAGCTCATCAAGTTTATTCGAATTATTCGCCAGATATGCGGGTATTTCGCTTTCTGTGCAGGCGCTTAACTGTTTGAAGCAGTCTACACATTCCAGCAGTTTGTCAATGTGTTCGGCTGCAAGCGCCAGTTTGCCTTCGCCGGCGGCAACGAAACAGTCCTCCATGGCATGAGCTACTCTGACAACCGGATCAAGCTGCACGATACGCGCCGCGCCTTTCAAGGAATGGGCAGCCCGCATCAGCGGTTCAATCCTGTCCGCCGCAGATGGATTGTCCTCCAGTTCCAGCAGTCCGGTGGTGAGGACGGCGCACTGTGATTCTGCTTCCATCTTGAACAGCCCGATCATTGAAAAATCATTCATCTCTGTGGAGTTCACGATATTCTCCTTTGCAGCATATATATCAGCAGTTCATCGTCCAGCAACCCGACTTCGCGCTGATCGTAAAGAATGACTTTTTTCGTGAAAGTTCCGGATGCCTTGGAAACGGTGACCGGCACATTCTGCTCGTCGCCTTCATTGCAGCGGAAAACGCCCAGCACCTGGTCAACCGGAAACACCCAGCATTCGCCGCTGCTCTGAATGACCAGCATTTTTGCCGCTGAATCATCTGTCTGCTCAGCATCGTTATTGCTGATAAGCGCTTTCAGTGAAAAGCACAGTTGAAGTTCTCCATGTACATTCGTCAAACCCATCAGCACATCGTCTGAGCGGTGCGGGATATGGTGCACAGAACGCGGATTGATGATCTCCCTGAAGACTGCCGAACGCAGTGCCAAAAATTCTTTGCCGATTCTGAAAATGATGATGGAAATATTATCCGCGTTCTGTTCTTCTTTTTTCTGTCCAAGAAGTTCAGTCCATTCATCCATGTACCCTGGCGGAATTTCGCGATTGAGCAGATCACTGCCTGCGTCGATAAACACTGGACAATTCCGGCAATGGGTCATTTCGGCGAGCTTCAGGCACCGCGTTGAACCGGCGGCCCATACGCCGATGGAATTCCAGCATGATTCAGCCGTATTTTCAGTTTTTATTTCATTGTTCATTGTTTATTCACAGTAGTTAATTTTTCAGCACGCTTTCGGATTTTCAATGCTTCAGCCTTTTCGCCTTGACGTTCCTTCAGCAGCGCCAGATGCACCAGAGCTTCGTAGTATTCCGGATTTAGATATACGGCTTTGCTGAACGCTTTTTCCGCTTCCGGCAGCCGGTCAGACGATAAACTCACAACTCCAAGAGTATAATAGGCAAATGGATTTAATTTATTATGATCAAGATATTGTACGCACAGCGTTTCCGCTTCCTCAAGGTTTCCGCTGTCGGCCAGCGCGGCGGCTTTTTGAAGTATGGTGTCACTGTCCTTACTGACTTTTATGGTCGCCGGCTCGATATTGAACCGGCGCGTTTTATGCAACGCTTTTGCCGGCGGAGCGCGTAATGGTTTGGCGGCCGGTTCCAGTGGCGGTTTAGCAGGCGTAATTGCATGTATGGACTTTTTACGAAAAGCAAAGCATGACGGATATTTTACCGATTCAAAATCATGACGGCTGATCATGCCTGACTCCACATGTCCCAGAAATAAAATGCCGTCAGCAGTGAGCATGCCGGAGAGAATAGCCATTGTTTTTGCCTGTTCTTCAGAGGAGAAGTAAATCAGCAAGTTGCGGCAGAAAATAAGATTGTAATGAGGACGTTCAGCCTGGAATTTATGATCGAAGATACTGAATCTTTGAAATTTAACCAGGTCTTTTACCTGTTGAATGACTTCATGTTTCCCGTCTTTTATCAGAAAAAAATGCTGCATGGTTTCCGGAATGCCGCCGCGGAAAGAATTGGAGCCATATACTGAGCGCCTGGCTTTTTCCAGTACAGGGGCGCTGACATCAGCCGCGTCAATATGGATGAGGCCGGGAGGAACTCCGGCATTCAACAGAGTCATCGCGATGGAGTACGGCTCTTCGCCGCTTGAACACGGAATGCTCAGAATATGGAGCGGATGGCGCTGCCCGGCAATATATTTTTCCGCATATTGAGTCAGAAACGCAAACGATTCGCTGTAGCGGAAAAACCAGGTTTCCGGAACCAGCAGGGATTGCGTCAATTCTTCAAAATGTTTATCGGATGCAGAGATCAACTCCAAATAATCTTTTTCACTGCTCATGCCGTGCTTCTTCATATGCATAGAGACTGCCGACTCGACATTCTTCCGTCCGATGGAGTCGTAGTTAAGTCCGATTTTCTCTTTTAGCATTCTCTCAATCATCAGGCGGTTTCCTTTGATCCGGTAAAAAGTTTGCTCTTAAGCTCATCTGTCAACAGATTTTCGATTTTAATAACCTGAATCATCTCTTTATCCTCAACAGATATTTCGCCCATCCACGGCGCTTCCGTACTGTCGATGCCTGAAGCAGTAAACGTTTTTTCCGCTCTGACGGCGGTGCCGGTGGCGTGCTCTGTCAGCAGTCCTAGAACATGTATGGATTCGCCATCCTCCGGATAGTTAACCAGAATTATTCTTGAACTCAGCAGTTCAGCAGTGGGGATGCCGGAAAGCATGCGGGTAACGTCTATTACCGGCGCCAGTGAGCCGCGATAGTTGAACACGCCGCGAACGGAATCCGGAACCCCGGGTAATTCCCTGATCTTCACCATGGGAATAATTTCCTTCACAGACGCCGCATTTATCGCGTAATGCTGATTGTTCACCTGAAAAGTTATGAGCAGCATATCAGCTCACCTTGAAAATTGACAATTCCCCCTGCAGCGTACGCGAGGCCTGATCCAGTTGCGCCGTGACCTGATTGAATTCCCGGAGCGATTCAGCGGTCTGCTGGGCTGCTTCATTTAACTGCACCATCGCTTCGGTGATCTGCTGCGCGCCTTCATACTGACCTTGCATGCCTTCCGCGGCAATGTCGAATTTAGGCGGCAGGCACTGCACCTGCTGAATGATATTTTCCAGCTTGCCGCTGATGCCGTCCACGTTGCTTACGCAGCGGCGGACTTCATCGGAGAATTTGTCCATTTCCATGACTCCGGACGAAACGGATGACTGCATTTCCTTGACCATTTTGATAATATCGAGCGTTGCGACGGCGGTCTGGTCGGCCAGCCGGCGGATTTCGCGCGCGACTACCGAGAAGCCGAGACCGTATTCGCCTGCTTTTTCCGCTTCAATCGCAGCGTTCAGTGATAGCAGGTTGGTCTGGTCGGCGACTTTGGTGATGGTGGCGACGACATCATTGATGTTGTTGGCTTTTTCGTTGATAATGGAGAGTTTGGAGGAAACTGAATCGGTAGCGGAGGCCAGATGTTTCATGGTGCTCTGCATCTCATTCAGGTCGGCCTGTCCGGAATCCGCGCTGTCGGCGGTGCGGGCGGAGACTTCTCTGACTTCAACAATCGTGCCAAGAAGCTGTTTGGAGGTGGCCGATATTTCCTTGCTGGACGCGACAATTTCATTGGTCGAGGCGCTGAACTGTTTCACTGTCGCCTCCTGCTGTTTGGATGAGGCGGCTATTTCGGTCGCGGTGGAGAACAGCTGGATGGTTGACTGCTGTACCTTGCCGACGAGTGAATTCAGGATGCCGGTCATGGTTTCAAAGGATTCAAGCAGTTCAAAGGTTTCGTCTTTGCCTAAGCATCCGGAGTTTTTCTTCGACGTGCGATATGTTTTTATATCATTGCCGGCGTCAAGCAGATTGCCCTGTGCGATTTTTCTGGCGATTCCAGTAATCTTTGCGATGGGATTGGCAATTCTACTGCCTACATACAGTGCAAAGCACAAAGCCAGCAGCAATATTACAACGCTGACTTCAAGCGCGGTTTTCAGCAGGTCATCCAGGCATAACACCACCCGCTGCTGCGCTACTTTGAAATCTTCTTCATACAGGCCGGGGAAAATCACCCAGTCCCAAGGCTCAAAATAGACGAAAGCGGCAGTTTTACGCTTCGTATCCGGATCCTGCGGATTTTTCCACAGGTAGGAACGGAGACCGGCTTCACCTTTGTTCTGGCGCAAGGCGTCGTTGAGCATTTCACGCACAAAAGGTTTGCCTTCGGCGTCTTTCGAGTCCAGTATGTTTTCGCCGTTGCGCTTGTTGTCCTGTGAAATCACATAAGTTCCTTTGTTTTCGCCGCTGCCGACAAGTACGCCGACATAGCCGCTCTGACCGATTTTAATACTGGAGATAACATGCTTGATAGCTTCAATTGCACTGAGTTTTAATCCAACAAAGACGCATCCAATGACTTGACCGGATGCATCTTTCAGCGGCTCGTAACAGGCCAGATAGGATGTGTCAATCACTTGTATCCGTCCGGTATATTGTTTCCCGTTGAGAATCGCCACTATCATCTGGTTTGGCGTTCCGTTGGGGTCTATTGCCGGAATATAAGTGCCGATGACGCGTATCCCTTCTTTATTGGTTACGCCGCTGGCTATGCGGAGCATATCGCCGCGTTCATTCATACGTTGAAGGATAGTGCATTTTTCTCCGGTAAGTTCTTCAATCATGCTTATCAGCGGTTCTGACGTTGATGCGTTGTAATTCTGCCCAAGCCATTTATCGCCGATATACATCTTCGGCAGGCGCAGCGTCTGTTCTTCTCCGGTCACCTGGTTTTTTGCTTTCCATTCCACGGATTCCTGCAAAGACTTTTTTAGCCCGCCTGAATCCGCCACTGCTTTATTCATAACCGCGATATTGTCTGATAATTTATTCTGAAGCAAATCATTGGCTATCCGGCACATATTATAAACGCCCATTGCCGTTTCTTTCAGGTTTTTCTGACTCAGGTCGCGCATTTGTTCAAGCACCGCCTAATTCACCCGTTCCTTCTGAAAATAAGTCAGCGCGGCCATTACTAAGACTGGAAGCAGCGCGGCGAGCATCACCATGATTACGATTTTCTGCTTGAGTTTCAGCTTCATATTGCGTTTATCCTATGTTGTAAATAATGAAATATTTCCTCATATCAGAAAATAATATTCCAAACAGCCTTATTCAAGGTTTTTTAGCTTTTTTAAGCAAATTACTTGCAGGAATCTTTGAAAAAGAAATACTCTGCATGGAAAATATGCTTTACATGCTGTAAATTAACTGCTTTTATTTATAAACAAATCGGGTATGAAATTATGGCTGCGGCGGAAAGCAGAAAGAGACTGATACTGTTCCTGCTGACGGCGATTTTTGCTTTTTACGTCGCCGAGAACATATACGGGAATATCTTTAATAACTATCTCGATCAGGTGCAGAAAATTGGGACCAGCGGTAGAGGATTGCTGGAACTGCCGCGCGAACTGCCGGGAGCGCTTTCGGTGTTTGCCATCAGCGCGTTGTTCTTTTTGAGTGAAGGAGCTATCGCGGCGATGGCGTGTTTTCTGCTCAGCGCCGGTATCTTTGCACTTGCTGTTCCTGGATTCGCCGGCAATTACTGGTTGCTGTGCTTATGGCTCGGCGTTGCCAGCTTCGGACAGCATTTCTTCATGGTTATTGTTGATGCGATTGTGCTGCACACCGCCTTGCCGGAGAATCGGAGTCTGCGCCTGGGGCAGATGAAAAGCCTGATAACTGCCGCCGGACTGGTGGCGTCGGCTTTTGTCTGGTTCAAATGGAAATACATCAGTCAGAATTTCAATATAGATTTCATTGTCGCCGGTACTATTGCATTTATTGCAGGTCTCATTTTTGTAATAATGAAACCTGCCGGGCATTTTAAGAAATGCGCCAGTTGGCGCGACCGCATCGTTCTCAAAAAACAATACTCCCTGTATTATGTGCTTGAAGCATTCTTCGGGGCCAGAAAGCAGGTATTCATTACTTTCGGATTCTGGCTGCTGGTGTTCACGCTGGGCAAATCTCCCGCATATATGGGAACGCTCATGCTGATTGCCGGCGTGATCGGACTGGGGTTCCGTCCGTTTATCGGCAAAATAATACAGGTCTACGGCGAACGCCGGGCATTGATAACCGAGAGTGTGCTGATTGTGCTGGTCTGCCTTGGGTATGCTTTTGCCATGAAGCTGTTTTCGCTGGAAACGGCATCCATTATCTTGTCGGCATGCTTTATTGCCGACGCGTCGCTGTTTGCCTTCGGCATGGCCAGATCAAGCTATCTGGCCAGAACGGTGGAAAAGAAAGACGATCTGACGCCGAGTCTTTATTCGGGTATGGCGATCAATCATGTAACGTCAATTATCGGGGCGGTGCTTGGGGGGCTGCTCTGGAAAGTTACCGGCAACCATCTATGGGTATTTCTTTTTGCCGCCGTGCTGGGTGGCATTTACGGCATCTTTGCCAGCCGGGTAAAAGACGGAGCACACTCTGCCGCACTGTAAAGACGGGTATTTTAGTTTATTTGTTGATTCCCTGTTTTTACGGGGTAAATTAAGTGTTGTTTAATATCCTGACTTTCGTGGAGAAGAATACTTGAAGACAAATAAAATATGGAGACTGCTATGAGCTTTGAATTTTCGAAGAAAGATCGTAATTTTCTGCTGGAACGTGTTGGTTGCATCGAACAACTGGCGCATATCCGGCAGTCTGTATTGGAAGACGGCAGGGGGCGCGGCACCAGAATCGCTGAATTCGCCAACGGCAGCGGCTTGAATTTTACAGTGAACATTGACCGGGGAATGGATATTGCCGATGCTGTATTCAAGGGTATCCCGCTGGCCTGGAAATCGGCCAACCGCTATGCGGCGCCGTCGTTTTACGAGTCGGAAGGCTTGAGCTGGCTAAGAACCTGGGGCGGCGGCCTGCTTACCGGCTGCGGCCTTAGGAATGTCGGCGGACCGGATACGGTCGGCGTTGAAACCCACGGACTGCATGGCCGCCTTTCGCATATTCCCGGAGAAGAGGTCACTGTTGAAAAGCAATGGATTGACGGCAAATACGTTCAGTCCATCAGCGGCTGGGTTCGCCAGACGGCGGTATTTTTTGAGAATCTGCATCTGAAAAGGAAGATATCTTCAGTGATGGGGCAAAATTCGATAATCATTGAAGACGTCATTGAAAATCACGGTTTCGCAACATCCCCGCTGATGCTGCTTTATCACATGAACCTTGGTTTCCCGCTGCTGGATGAAAACGCTATTATTGAAGCCGACAGCCATGATGTTGTTCCACGTGACGGCACAGCAGCGCTCGGCATCAAGGACTGGCATAAGATCGAACCGCCGCAGGCCGGTTATGCGGAACAGGTATTTTACCATGAAATCACTCCCGGCAGTGACGGTTTTGCTTGTGTGACACTGAAAAATCCAGTATTAAAGCTGGCCTTTAAACTCGAATACCGTACCGCCGAACTGCCGTATTTTGTCCAGTGGAAACAGATGGGGCAGGGGGAATATGTAGTAGGTTTCGAGCCGGCCAACTGTCATCCCGAAGGCCAGAACGCCGAACGCGAACACGGCACACTGCGCGAGATCGCCCCCGGCGAACAAATCAGCACCTGCCTGAAAGTGACAATCCTGGAGTTGTAAAAACCGGGAAGTTAACCACAGAGCACACTCAAGTATCCAGCGGCGCTGGATTGCTTGAGGCGGCTTGTTCTGTTTTGTCTTCTCTCAAGAGTCTCATTGATACCTTGTAGAACGTATATGCGATTATTGTGGGGCCGAAAACGCACAAGGCGAAGGTGATACCCCACGGTTCTTTGGGGTCATATATCCTGGCTATTTCACTTCCGGCAAGCCATATCTGCCAGGCTAGAATTAGAATGATCCCTTTGCCGACGAACTCGCCTTTGGGCTTGGGAGTCAGCCCCGCCCGGATCATCAGAAACCGGCTTATGAGAATATAAATCGGGATGACTGCGATTGTCGCCAGAAGCAAAGAGAGCATAAACCCATGCTTAACATCCCGGTCTCCAATGCTATTTGGCATAATCGATGCGAAAAGTACGCTCAACAGTAAAACTGCCATAACAGCCAGAGCACCAGCGCTTCTCTTGATATTCCTCTTATTTTTCTCTTTTATGAGGCGGAACCCAAAGTAAACTGCCAGGCAGCCTGGGATATTAACCGGCAGTGTGATTATGGGGAGAAAATAATCCATCGATTCTTTTCCCATCATCAGGAATCGAAGCAGCGGCAGAATAGTCAACATACAAACCAACACACCCCCGATAAGCATGGCGCAAATCCCGAATATTGTACTGAGACTGAGCGTTTTCATATTTCCCCGGCCTTGATTCATTGGAATGCAATAATTTTCCGGCACAACAATATTTATAGTATGAACGCGTGGATATTCAAGCAGTTTGCCGGATTCTCCCACAGTTTTCACCATTCACCATTCACCAGTCACTATTTAATTACTTTCTCGATGAAGGCGCTGCCCAGCACCAGACGGTCGTCATAGAAGGCGGCCAGCTGGCCCGGAGCGGGGGCGGAAACTGGCGATTTGAAAGTCACTATGGTTTTATCGCCTCCCTGTTTGGTCACATGCGCAGGAACCGGTGTTTGATTGTAACGGATCTGGGCTTCGCAGTCAAATTCTTCCGGCATGTCCATCAGCCAGTTGGGTTTGCCGGTTTCAAGACATACGGCTTTCAGGTGGTCAGGGTCGGTGGTTAAAATTATCCGGTTATGCTCAGCGTCAATCGCTTTCACATAAGCCGGGCTGCCCAGCGCGATGCCCAGGCCTTTGCGCTGCCCGATGGTGTAGTTATGAATGCCGTCATGATATCCGACGACTTTGCCGTCTTCGGTGACGACTTCCCCGGCGGGCATTTCCGCTTCAAAATATTCCGCCAGCGTCCGCGAGAAATTCTCGCCTTTGTAGCCGAAACAGGCATCCTGGCTTTCAGCTTTCCAGGCATTGCTCAGTTCCAGCGCCGCTGCTTTTTCCCTTACCTGCGGCTTGGTCATATTGCCGAGCGGGAAACGGCAGAACGACAGTTGCTGCCGCGTCAGCATGGCCAGAAAATAAACCTGGTCTTTTTCGTCATCGGCGGCATGGCGCAGCTGCACCTGCCCGTCGGCGCAGCGCTCCAGTTCAGCATAATGCCCGGTGATGAGGCCTTCCGCGCCAAGCCCGGCGGCATATTCGGCCAGTGCGCCGAATTTCAGATGGAAGTTGCACATTACGCAGGGATTCGGGGTGCGTCCGATGCGGTATTCATTCCAGGCGTAAGTAAGGACGTCACGGGCAAAATTCTCTTTGAGATCGAGGAAATAATGGGGTATGCCGAGTTTGGCCGCCGCCAGCCGGGCGTGGATGAAGTCATCCGCCCCGCAGCAGGCTTTCCGCCGTTCCCTGGAATCGTCGCAGTCTTTCAGTTTCAGGGTTACGCCAATCACTTCATAGCCTTCTTCCTGGCAGATGGCCGCGGCCACTGAAGAATCAACCCCGCCGCTGATCGCGGCAACCAGACGTCCTTTAGATTTCATAAATTACGACTCCAGTCACGACCCGGCTTCGATCATTTTAATGATCGGGGCGGCTGCTTTGGCGATAGTGTCGGCATCAAGAATGATTTCGTGCTGCATTTTTTTCAGCGAGTTAAGCACGTCGCCTAGTTCAATCATCTTCATGTTCGGGCATACCGCCTGTTCCGATACCGGGATGAACATCTTGTCCGGGTTTTCGCGCTGCAGACGGTGAATTATGCCCTGCTCGGTGCCGACAATAATCTTTTTATGCTCAGTTTCGCGGGCGAAGCGCAGCATGCCGCCGGTGCTCAGGTATTTGTCGGCCAGCGCGACCACGTCCGGAGTGCATTCCGGATGAACGATCACGAAAGCATCCGGGAATTCATTCTTTTTGCGTAAGATCATTTCCGCCGTAATCCGCATGTGGGTGGGACAGAAGCCGGGCCACAGGATCATCGGGCGGTTCAAGGCGATTGAAACATTCGCGCCGAGATTTTTATCCGGCAGAAAAATCACTTCCTTGTCAGCCGGTATTGCCGCCACGATTTTGGCCGCGTTGGCGGAAGTGCAGCAGATGTCCACTTCGGTTTTTACCTCGGCGGTGCTGTTGACGTAGCATACTGTAACGGCGCCGGGATGCAGCGCTTTGAGTTTTCTCAATTTGTCAGCGTCCGCCATGTCCGCCATCGGACAGCCTGACGACGGCACCGGATGCAGCACGGTTTTGCCGGGCGAGAGTATCTTGGCGGTTTCCGCCATGAACTTCACTCCGCAGAACACAATGACATCGCAGCCGGTGTTTTTGGCTTTGATGCTTAATTCCAGCGAATCGCCCACGAAATCGGCGATGTCCTGAACTTCGCCAAGCACATAATTATGCGCCAGGATAACGGCATTTCTTTCTTTGCGCAGAAGATTGATCCGCCCGATCATCTCTTTCTGATATTCAGCGCTCATATTTCAACTCCGGTTAAAGCTTGTCCAAGTTTACGATATTTAATTTCTTTCCTATACTATTTTCCGCGGAAACTATTTCTGCAAGCTTTTTAACAGTATAATCTATTTCTTTTTCCGTAGTATGCCTGCCGACTGAAAAACGCAGAGCGCCCAGCAGCTCGCGGCTGCTCAGTCCCATATTCTTTAAAACCCGCGATTCTTCATTCCGTCCGGCACTGCAGGCGGAGCCGGTGGAAACCGCGATGCCGGCCAGATCCAGCTTGACCGCCAGACTGCTGCCGTAATGACCAGGAAAGGATGCATTAAGCGTGTTGGGAATGCGCCGTTCCAGGCAACCGTTGATGATGACATCAGGTATTTTCAAGATGCCGCTTTGCAGGCGGTTACGCAGCCTGACGCAATGTTTTCCGTATTCATCTAGTTCTGCCACGGCAAGCTCGCAGGCTTTGCCCAGACCGGCGATTGCCGGGACGTTGTGTGTGCCTGGACGTCTGGTGTTCTCCTGTTCGCCGCCGATAAAAGTTGATTGCAGGGCGACGCCTCGCCGCAGAAAAAGTGCGCCTGAACCTTTCGGACCGTAGATTTTGTGGCCGGAAAAAGAGAGCAGATCGGCGCCGAGTTCAATGACGTTGACCGGGATTTTGCCGACTGCCTGGACTGCGTCATAATGCAGCAGCGTTCCGGCTTTTTTAGCAATTTCGCGGACGGCATTGGTGTTCATAATGGTTCCGGTCTCGTTATTTGCCAGAATCAGCGAGATCAGCGCGGTGCGTTCAGTTACCGCCTGCTCCAGGTCATTCAGCGATATTTCACCCTGACGCGTTACCGGCAGATAAGTTACTTTGACCCCTTCGCTCTCCAGTCTGACGCACTGGTCGTATACTGAACTGTGCTCGACCGACGTGGTAATGATGTGATTGCGGGCTGCTTTCAGACGCCGGGCGATCCCGGCCAGCGCGAGATTGTTGGATTCGGTGCCGCCGCTGGTGAAAATGATCTCATCAACATCGGCTCCGATCAACTTTCCGGCGCGGCATCTGGCTAAATCCAGCGCCGCCGCTGTTTCTCTCCCGAAAAAGTGCAGACTGGAAGGATTGCCGAATTTTGTTTCAAAAAACGGCATCATTTCTTCCAGTACGCCAGGATGCAGCGGCGTGGTGGAGTTGTAATCCAGATATATTCTGCGCATAACTCTTAAACCTTAAAAA
>JBAWXM010000141.1:0-12535 GCA_037144075.1 Lentisphaerota bacterium
CGCAGGTTCGTTTGTCTATCTCACAATGCACTTTGTAAACTTCCTGGGTTGCCGGGTCTATCAATACCGGGTTGTCCAGACGCAAATCGCCGTCGATCCAGTAATTCATCTCCACTTTTTTGATCTCCTGATCATTTTCGACCGATTCAGGGAACCACCAGGCGTGAACCGGCACATTACCCCGGACAAAATTGGCATGCCAGGTATTTGCCTTGGTCGCCCTTGGGTCGCTGGTATCATCGAGAACGCTCATGTGGCAGGATGTACGTCCGTTGGCCGGGGCCAGCGGATCGCACAGTATCGTCGCCAGCGACTGCAGCGCGTAGTAGGCCGGCTTGGGTGAACCATCGGCCAAGCGGAGGAGACCATAGTGGAATGTTTCTTTGAAAGCGGCGTAATGCGCAAAATCGGCCATGTGGAAGTAACTGCTCATGGAACAGCCGTTGTTAAGTTCCAGGATGAAACGGCGCAGCAGCATGCGCGCCTGGATCGCCTCACTGAATTTCATCGTGGAAAGCGCACCGACTCCTCTAGCCTTTTCCGGCACGAACGACTGCACGCCTGCTTCTCCCTGCCAGTACTCAAGCGAAGGCTTATATTTGTTGATGATATGGGTGAATGCGGCTATTTCCTGGGTGCTGTGCCGTTCCGGAATGGATTTGTATCCGTGGTAAGTGACAATATCAATTAGTTCATGCATTCCGGCTTTCATGCAGTCGTCCAGATATTTGAGGCTCCAGACAGTCATGCCCCAGGCAATGGCGCCGCCGATGAGCCTGGCGTCAGGCTGCTCTTCTCGCAGCGGCGCGGCGGTCAGGCGGACCAGTTCAACGTAGTCGGCGGCGCGCGGGCCGCACTTCCAGAAACTGGAGAGGTCTGGTTCATTCCAGACTTCATAGTGCGTTACCCGGTCACGGAAGTGGCGAACCAGGGCGCGGACGTAGTTCTGCCAGCCCAGGCGTTCTTCAGCCGTGTGGATGGGCGGGAAACCCACGCCAAACTCGTCGCACCCCAGATAGTTGGGCGATATTCCGGCGGGAGCGGTATTCATATTCTTAGTGTAGAGCGGGTTTCCATAACTGATGCTCAACCATGGCTGGATGCCACGTTCGATCAGCTTGTCAACGATGTTATCGAGCCAGGAGAAATCATAGACGCCTGTTGCTTTCTCTGTCTTCGCCCAGCCAGTTTGCACCCGCGCCCACTTGATGCCAAGCTCGTTCAATACCGGCCAGGCCTGCTCGACATCCCACATGCTGCGGTCAAGGCATTCAAATCCTACTCCGAGCTTTGAATTCGTAATTTCCGAACTTTTTCTGGTTTTTAATTTGCCCAGATACTTCAGGTTGTCATAATTTTCAAATTGCATCTCATTCCTCCATAAGGGTTAGAAAAACTTTTAAGAATAAAATATAATTGTAGAGCCAATTACAAAACTCGCATTTTGCGGGAATTCAGAAGACAGAATCCAGAATTCAGAATGAAATTCTAACTAAAATCCAGTTCGTTTTCCAATTATTACTCATGGTATCTGAATTCTGACTACTTTTGAAATTACCTCTGTACTGTTTTATATTCGATTTATAGGCATGTTTCAAATAATGGTTAAAGATAGTTGACACTTTTTTGAGACACCGTCATTGAGCGCCGCAGGCTCGAATCATGTTGCAGGGACGGATTTTAATCCGTCCACCATCCACCCGCACAATTTGAGAGCCGCAGGCTCGAATCATATCAATCCTTATATGTTTCGTTCCTGCGGAACTCCAAATTTTTATTATCATTATTCACCGGACTAAAGTCCGGTGCTACAATATGTATCGCTCCGCCGGAGCTTGTTTTGACTGTTTTACTTTATTTTATCAGAGCGTTATGACATAAAAGAGTCAACTACCTTTTGAAACATTCCGATTTATATGCTTTAAAAACGTAAATAGAGTTAAATAAGGGGGACATAATTTGCACTTAAAAACCTTTTATCGCTGCATACGATATATGTTTGTAATCAACTGTCGTACGGCTTAAAAAACAGGCGTACCTTTAGTCCTTCCAGCGGAAAGCGGCTGCGCTGTATTGTCCCGGATGCTCCCGCAGATTATTATATACTTCCGGCGCTTTTTCCACCGGCAACGCCTCATCCACAAAATCCGAAACAGGAAGATGCCCATGCCTGATGGATTCGATTACCGTTTGGCGATCTCCCACTTTGCGGTCGCACGGACGGAATACGACAACACCCTCGCATTCAGCCAGTCCGGCCGGATGAGTCTGTACTGTATCAGTATACGTGGCCAGATAAACCATGCGCGGCCATTTGAAAGGATTGGAATGCAGCGCGGGAGAATGATAAATTTTCTCAATGACTGATTCTAAAGGCTTTTTCAAAATACTGGAAGCAAGTCTGGCTCCGGCCATGCTGGATGACGCTTCCACCGAGATATCAACTCCGTCTTCAAAATAGCTGAGTATCCTTTCTCTGGCATCCGGCTCCCGTGCTGAAACCGTCGCCGCACCCCAGCGGCGGGCGCGTTCAAGCCTGGACTCTTCAAGATCAGTGACCACCACTCTCACTCCCTGATTGAGCAGCCATTTCGCGGCAAAAGCGCCAATCAGTCCCTGTCCCACGACGACCGCCGTATCGCCGGCCCCGGGGGAGGCAATACTTACGCCATGCCAGCTTATAGCGGCAACCTCTGCGGTCACATACTGCCAGGGATCGGCGTTCACCGGCAGACGCACCGGCATGCAATTCCCTTTGACAACACAGCGGTGATGGCTTGCATGACCTCCGTACATGGATGCGATGCCCAATGGATTCAAGGCACCCGGCTGATTGCGTCCAGATATCAGATCGCCTTCGCGCCATCCCTTAACCTTGCCGCCGACTTCAATGACGCGTGCCACATAAGAATAGCCGGGAATGCAGGGGAAAGTCTTATTATGAATGGAAAGGTTTCTTAATTCCGTACCCGGCGAAACAAATGAATAGATGGTTTCACAAAGTACCTCTTCCTCGCCGCATGGCGTCAGCTCAAATGTGTCCACTCCAACCTGACCTGGAGACTTGTAGATGATTGCTTTAATTTTCATGGTCTATTTCCTGTATTTTAGTATCTTTGTTTTAGACTTCTATGTTTTAAAAGTTCTTAAAATTGACTACTGCTTTATTAGGTTTTAGGTTTCATTCTGACTCCCGGCTGTTCCATGCTGGTTATTGGGAATTGGATATTCTCCCGCTTTGCGTGATCCCGCATGGCGGGACGGGATATTGGTTATTCCAGCCAGGCTGTTCATTCCGGCTACTGAATTCCGACTCCTGGCTCCCTGTCTTCCGGGTTGCGGGCAAAGCCCGCCTTCGCATGTTCATTTTCAGAGAAATTTTATAGTTGTGCCGGTTCTTGCCGATTCATAGACCGCGCAAATCAATTCAACCGCGCGTTTACCTTCAGATCCGGGCGTTGTCAGACCATGGCCGTTTAAAATAGCCTCGGCCAGTTCTGCAATCTGGCGGCCGTGTCCTTCCGCGGAAATGGCGCGGGGATCGCTTGACCCTCCCCGCAATCCTTCACCAAGTCCGCATACGCGTCGAATTTCCTCATCCTCGGAGTGTTCATCGACAAAAGACCAGCGGATAATACGGTCGTCTTCAAGCATGACGCTGCCTCTGGTGCCGGAAAGTTCGATCCGCTGCGGGAACCCCGGGGAGCATGCAGTGCTGGCTTCAATAGTGCCAAGAGAGTTGTTTTTAAATTTGAGCATTGCCACCACGGTATCCTCAACCTCAATCGATTTATGCAGGAGCCTGGCAGTGCGTCCTGTCACATCCGATACATCTCCGTTCAAATACAGCAGCAGGTCCACGGTATGGATACCCTGATTCATCAATGCTCCGCCGCCGTCAAGAACCCAGGTACCGCGCCATACGGCGCTGGCATAATATTCCGGATTTCTGTACCAGCGGACGCTTGCCGCCGCAAGTACCGGTTCGCCGAAACGCCCTGCGTCCACCGCTTTTTTTATAGTCTGCACAGAATGCAGAAAGCGGGACTGAAAAACCGCCGACAGACGAACATTGCTGCTTTCGCATGCCCGAACCATGTCATTGGTTTTGCTGACCGTCACATCCAGCGGTTTCTCACAGAGAATATGTTTGCCGGCCTTTGCTGCGGGTATGGCGACATCAGCATGAAACCCGCTCGGGGTTGCAATTGTTACAGCCTCAACTTCCGATACAAGTAACTCTTCAAGGGTGGACGCTGTCATGCAGTTGTGCTTTTGCGCGAAAGCAGCAGCGCGTTCAGGAACAGTATCATAGACAATATAGAGTTCCGCATTATTCGTCAACCTTAATGCTTCGGCATGCAATTTTGCGATTGCTCCGGTTCCTACAATTCCGAATTTTACTTTCTTCATAATTATATTAATCGCCATTAAGAATTTTGAATATCCATCAACCTTACTGGTGCATTCCCAATAATTTTAAACCTACTTTTGATGACTGATGATACCTGTAAAAGTATCACCAGATCGTGTTGGAGGAAGAACACATTTCTGCCGACGCTATTCCAGTCCGGCGGTGGTTGAGCCGATAAATGAATGCTGTTTAAGGTTCTCAAGTTCGGACTGGCTCTGATCCTGCACATGGCCGTCAATCCAAAGAATATTTGCTTTTTTAAAGTGACGCAAATGAATCTTCTTGAGCGGATTTCCACCATCATTTCCCATCAGCCATGAGGTCTGCGTAGGTATGGCAGTCAAAATTATACTGTCGCCAGCCCACGCATATTTGGCCGGCCTGGGTATTTTAGTTTCCCTGATATAATCGGAATACCACCAGGTGGGATACCATGATGGATTGGCAATCTCGCCTGCGGTCGCGTAAAGATTATTCCAATAGGAAATCCCGTATGTGGCATTAGCAACAGGAACAACATCGCGATAGGTACCGGAATAAGCAAACTGCGGTGCAAATGAAGGACAGACACTGGCCTTCAGATTATCAAGCTGTCTGGTGATTTTCAGATTCAACCACCATATTGCCGGGGAACCGGGCTGCGTGGTGGCTCCAACGTGAGGAAGATAACCTTGATAATCAACAGCGTAACCGGCAGAAGCGAGCCCAACCTGTTTCAGATTTGCCGCGCAATTAATGGCTTTGGCCTTTACTCTGGCTTTGTTCAGCGCCGGCAGCAGCATTGAGGCCAAAATTGCGATGATCGCGATCACAACGAGGAGTTCGATGAGCGTAAAATTTTTCCTTGCTTTCATTTTTTAATCCTTTCCCTTTGACACTACCCTTTTGTGGGTTGCAATGGTTTAATTTCATAATCAACTTTTTCACCCGCATCCGTATTTATTTACTTGAGACAGGCGTTTCCTTCGGTACAGCGCTCTCATTTTTTACAATTATAATTCTCGGCCCCATCAGGTCCGCCGCCTTTTTATCATCCTGACTGCCCCAGTCAGAGCTCAGGACTGCCTTGACATGCACATAGAGGGCGCCTGCCTTGATTTTATCATTCAAGTCGAATTTTCCTTTCAGTGTCAGTTCCCCGTCCCTGGAAACCTCAGCCGATGCGAAATGAGCCAGATAACCACCCCATTTTTCATTGTTGCTCCAGAATAGATGCACCGCGAGTTTATTAGCCTCCCAGTTCTTTGAAATCTCCTTGAGGTTTCTGAGTTCAAGTTTCAGTTCAAATTCTTTGCCCGGGGTGCATGTTTTCGGACAGGTGAGTACGCACCATCCATAGTCCGAAGTTGTTGTCGAGGCTGAATTATCCTTTGCTGCATCCTCCGCCATGATCATGTGAGGCGCAACACATAATAATAATACTGACATCATCAGCAGCATTGTTAAATTCGCCGGACGCTTTAATGCATGTTTTCCGGTTGTTGAAACATTCCGGTCATTTTTCAGCTCGCATTTCATGATTCATCCCTTTTTGTTAATTAAGTTTCTTAAGAAAGCTGTTTTCTATTGGAACAATGCTTCCGGTTTCATCACCAGAAGGTGAAAAAATATGGATCAAATTCATCCTCTACCGGACGATCAGCATAAAACGAAATCTTTTTCAGTTCAGGAAGATTAGTGACTTTGCCCTGCTTCGTTTCCTTCGAGATATCCGCATAAAATCCGAACCCTTTGGCACCGCTTCCTATTTTGAATGAAATTGAATTTTCGCCTTTCTTAAGAGGAACCATCACTTGATAGGCTCCGGGAATGTTCTTCCCATCGAGCGTCTGAAACAATTGCCTGCCGTTCACCCATATTTTCATGCGCCAGTCACAGCCGACACGCATAATGGCGTAACGGTCGGCATCGCTGACTAAAGTAGTGCAGACGTAGGCCACCGCCTTCGATTCCAGCTTATAGAATGCCCCGAGATTTACAAATCCGGTTTTATCTGCATTCACCGAATCACGCCAGTCGAACGCTTTGCCGTTCGGGTTGGGAAATGTTATATTCGGATTAGTGTCCCCGGCAACCGCCATGGTCTCGGCGCTGAATTTTGTGTCCATCATCGCCTTCCCGTCATCGTTACTCATAATGTACGGACCTATAACATTCCAATTTTTAAGTCCGACGAACAGTGACCCGCTGTCGATGCAAGTCGCCAGTCTTGTCGCTATTTTCTCAGACGGGCAGGATCCAAGGTTTCCAAACAGTCTGGCTAAAAGCTGTTCAAGACGTATAACGCTTGTATCAACAGTTTCAGCTTTTGTCTTATCTTTAGCGTACTTCTCAGCCAGTAAAGCCGGTGAGACCTGACAGAAAAGCATGACACCGTTACCGCTGGATTGACTTGCAGCCAGCCCGCCTGCAAGAACAGTTGTTCCCTGCGGCTGACCATCGCTGCTGAACGCGTCAATTGTCAGAGCATCGCGCCAGCGCAAAAGGTTGGGGCCGATATTATTGAACAAGCGATTGTTTTCCATCGGAACTCTTTGAATTGTCTGTTTATGCGTCTTTAAACCCCAGGCTGCAAGTGTCTCCGGAGACTGGGGCAGAAAGAGGACCCGTCCGCCTTGTGATACGAAATCCCCGATTTCTTTTTGGGACGGGCTTGTTTCACCGCTTCCGATGACGATGATTGTTCCATCCGGATTTTTAATGTCTGCTGCCTGTACTGGATCAACCCCGAGTTTGCGCAGCAGTTCTATCGTGTCCAGGCCGCCGTTGCATACTACCCGGCGGGTCTTTTCCGGAACAGCCGAATCAAGATATGCCAGAATGTTCCGCGCCAGAAGCGTGGCAGCTGGATCAACGCCAACCCTGCCGCTGAAATCCAGTGCGGAAAATATAACAACACCTTTTCCGAAACGCCACTCCAGCAGCGGCGAATAGTCCAGGTCGAACTCGGCGCTAAGCAGAGGTGAAAATCCTGCCGATCTGGGAATCTGCGGCATGCTGGAAGCTATCGCATGGGAATTCGTCCACTTGGCGGCATGCCTTGTTTCAGCAAGCTGATTATTCCCCTCCGGCAGAAGATCCGGCGAACCTCGCCAGTCAGTAAGATCGGACAGTGCCAGGCCGTTCATGACAGGACAGTTCGCCCCTGATGGAAAAACTCTTCTCGGCATGGCTTCGTTTCCTCTGAACCCGAGGCCGCGCCATACCGCCGGGATCTGCTCAAGGACAAGGACTTTAAGCCCGCGACGGACATCTTCTTTTGTATATGGCAGCTCTTCACACTGGACCACGGCCTCTCGTGCTACGACTAGAAGGTCAAAACCATCCAGTTTGTCTCCTTTTTTCAGTTTAACGGCGTTCACGCCTATGGATTTCAGCCATGGAGTTGACTTGCCTTCCGGGTCGTAAATGGCAACTCTGGAACGGAGACTGGATGCATCATTTTTAGGAAATACAGTTATTGCAAAACTGTCGTCTTCAACCGGCCTGCCGTCCTGACTTGTTTTCAGTTCGATCGTAAAATCAGTTCTGTTTGAAACTTTTGGTGCGACAAATGAAAACGGCAGCTGTTTGATTTCCCCAGTATTCAAATCCGACTTCAGCTTGCCTGAAACAATGCTGGAACCGTCCGCAGATTTTAATGTCCATTCACCTTCGAGTTTGGTTCTGCCCGGACCGTCCCACGCGACAGCAGCGGACTTAGCCACAGTCTCGCCGGAATAGAATGTGTGTGTCTTGTCAGTATGACTTCCAGCCCCGGCGATATAGATTAAAAGTTGTTTATTTGCCTGGCTTTCAATGTCGAAATTGGGATTTACCCAGGCTGGTTTTGCGGTAATTTCAGCCATTGATTCAAAACTGACCGGTTCTATTTTTCCTGTCTGTTTAAAATTAATTACACTGCCGGCGCCGGCGGGCCTGCCGTAACCGACGTTAAAGCTCCAGTATGCCCAGCCGCCGTTAATCCCCCACATTCTGAAAGCCCGGTTGGTGTTACGGACGAAAAGTCTCTGAAAGTCCCAGTATACCGGGTATTCGTTCCAGTCAGGATTAACGCCATGACCGCTCTTGTTCGCCAGGCCGTAATCAATAACTTTCGAGAGTCCGGTGTCTGTCTCCGCAGTATATGCCTTGTCTCCGAAATAGATAGCGAAGTATTCAGTGGGCAGGAATCGCGTCCCTTTCCAGAAATTGGCCGTGTATGGCTGTCCGCATTCCGACATCTGATATGGCATGTTTCCGGATTGTGCCCAGGCTTTCGGCCATTCCTCACGCTCCTGAAGCGGAGCAAAATTCAGATAAAAGTTCGATGCCGCAATATCGCCGATATTTCCATCGGCATGCGAGTATGCCAGGCGGCCGGGGTCATGTGCTTTGGCGATCTCACAGGCGGTGGCTACCGCCTTGGCCTGTCCGCTGGCTGTCCGCTTCTCCTCGAAACGCCGCCCCATTCCTTTGGGCGCAATGGCTTCATTGGCGAATCCGATCGAGTTCATTCCGACAATCCATGACAGAACACCGGGATGATTCCTGTAGTGGCGCATGTATAAATCCGTCTCCCGCTCATAATCTTTCTTAGCTGCCGCATCTTCATAAACAGCCGTTCCCAGGTAGGAGACGCTCGGGGCCGGAAGCAGAATAGCGAAACCGGCCTTGTCGGCCGCGTCGAGAAGTTCCTGGCTGAAAAGCGGCGTCTCTTTCGCCCACGAAATGCCGCGCCACCACATTTCCGGATTATTCTGGATATAGCCGGCGTTGTATCCCATAAGACGCGCAAACGCCATGCCTTTCGGGCTGGAATCGCCAAATGAAAAAGAATGGAGCATTACCAGTCTCAAGTGTATCTCATGTCCGTTCATCATCAGCTTGCGTCCATCAGTCCATATCTCCCTGAACCCGAACTTGAACGGGCGCGCCGAGTCCAGCAGAACGTTATTCTTGAACAATCTGACTTCAGCGGTATACAGGTATCCGCCGTCAAGTTCCCAGGGATGAGGATTTTCCCACTTCGATACAACTCTGATTTTGGAAAGTCCGGCTGGAACAGACAGGTCCCTGCGTTCAAACGAAAGCACCTTCGCGCCTTTCTCATCAAGGATATCGACGGCAGCGGAAAAACCTTCAACCGGATTCGCGGCGTCAATCTCAAGGTCCAGAGCAAGTTCCTTCTTCCGCCAGCTTGTGTCAGCAAATACCTGAGATATTCCGGCAGGGCGGGGACGGGAAAGCAAATCTACTTTGCCGGCAATTCCAACACCCCATTTTTCCATCTCCACATTGCCCTGCATGTGTTTGCGGCAGACATATCTGATGCGGTCCTGTTCGAATCCTCTTGATATATCCGTGTAGTCGCGGGTTACGAAAACCCGGATCAGATTTTCCTCTCCAGTCTTAACCTGTGAGCTTATCTCGATCTCGCCGCCCGGCCGCAGCAATTCTCCGGCGCGCTTGTCATTGACAAACACAATTGCATCACCTTCAATTCTTTGAAAATCCAGAAAGACCCGCTTCCCATTCCATTCCAATGGTACAAGCACTGACTGCTGATACCAGAAAGAGTTAAGCCCTTTGGCCGGAGCCAGTGAAGATTTCCATCCGTCCGGTTTCGGAGGAGTTGAGCTGTTCAGCGCTGATTGTATCTTCCAGGCGGCAGGCATCTGTAACAGTTCCCCGGCCATAAGTACATCTGCTTCTCCGCAGACAAACATCAAGGCTAAGATTCCGGCAAGTTGAAAAAGCGAATTTCTCATAACATCCTGTCTGTTTTATAAATTCTCTGTAAATATCTATTAAACAACAATTGCGTCAGTGCCGTTTTTAAAATGATTATTAGAAAGTGTCCATAAATATCATCTTCACATCTTACCATTTGCCGGGGCAGGCAATACTGCCTCTGGATTTCCATTCAGTAGTAACTCTTATACCCAAAGGAGAATCAACATTACCGTTAATTCTTCCAATAAGAAGTTTTGCCGCTATACTTCCCATCTTCTCCAATGGCTGCGTTATCGAACTTAACGGGGGAACGCTGTTCTCACAGTCTCTGATATCATCAAACCCGATGATACTTATATCCTGCGGGATTCTTATTTTCATTTCCGGGGCAAGTTTTATAAATGACAGCGCATAGACATCGGCGGCGCAAATGACGGCTGTAGGACGGTCTTTCATTTTGATTATCGCGGACAATGTCTCTTTAACATTATGATCGACATCATTCAACGATCTTTCTTTTCTGAATGGAATGAAAATCCAGGCAGGATCGGGAACCGGCAAATCCAATTCAGAAATTACCTGATTATATGCCCCGAATCTTTCCGCATGATGCAAATGAAAAGTTCTGAGGCCGAAAAAAGCGAATTTTCTGTGCCCCATCTCATAAAGCTGTTCTATGCCCTTCCTCATTCCATTATAATGATCAGGCATAACCGAATCAGATTTGTTGTCAGAATCCCGGCGGTTCAAAAGGACAAGCGGGTGGATTTCTGCAATGCTCTTCATTTCCGTGCCAAAATCAAGCTCCGCGGCGATAAACCCATCCACCGAGGAGATCAGCTGTTCAGGTATTTTATTGCCGCTGAATACATGATGCACCACCATGTATGATGATTCCAGGGCAAAATCCTGAACCCCTTTCATCAGTCTTGGAAGATAAACTCCCTCTTTATTAAAATCACTCAGCAGAGCAATAACCTTAGTTTTTTTCGATGAGGTTTTCGGCTTATAATTCAGCCGGGCAGCTTCTTTGATAACCTTGTCTTTTATTTCCTGCGATATCCGTCCACCCTTATATCCGCGCCTGTAGCCTGATAACGCAAAGGACACTGCAGACTGTGAAATCCCAAGTTTTTCGACTATTTCTTTCTGTGTCGCCATAATTTTATACCATTATTATTGCCATCTGAAAACACTTGCTATATAACGATTATATATGATGGCAATTAATTTGGCAAGCTAATATTATTTTTTTATTTGCTAATATTATTTAAGATATTAGTAGAATACGCAATCATCAAGTTTTCCGCGTTTGATCTGCTCAGTCATAAAAAGTAATGTATATTTAAACGCGTTGTTTGAACTTATTACCGCCATTTAAGTTGACAAATCCTCTAATTAGTAAAAAGGCATAACTGGTGAATGGTGAAAATCAGAAAAAAGTTAAAAAAACGGGGAATGGGAACATTTAACCGCAGAGTTCAACGCAGAGATGCGCAGAGGAAAAACTGGAAACGTTTGTCCACAAATTACACGAATGAACGCGAATGAATGTTTTGCTGTGAATTTGATTTTGCGTCACAAAATCAAACTCACAGCAAGAGCTCCTGTTTTTTCGTGCCAATTAGTGTAATCCGTGGATAAAAATGTTTTGATTTATGGCGGATGAACTATGGGAACATGGGATATTTACCACAGAGCGCACGGAGAACACGGAGAGGAAGACCGGAGTCAGCGAATGAACGCGGGCGATGCCTGCGTTCATTCGCTGACGCATATATTTCCTTCATTACCTTCATTACCTTCATGGTGAAGTGTAATTCTTTGATGATTTCATACATTCCGGGATATTGCGTTTTGCTCTAAATGAGCCGTCCGGCTGCAGTGTTAATTCATCTGCCATGGAGAATAAGATGGAGTTATTCTTTGCCATGAACTGCTGTATTTCCGGGGGTATGTTTTTCGCTGTCGGTACTATCAGGATGAACGGTTTCTGGAGTAAAAGGTAAATCGAACTTATGGTATCGGTCAATACTGCCGGAGCTGTTCGGTATGTAATATAAACCTCAGTCCCGGAATAATCGCCAAGATGCCAGATATGCTCGTGTTCCTTTCGGCGGTCTGCTGAATACTTGATATTCAGTGAAGCGCAAATCGCTTGATGCAACGCTTCCCGACGTATGGAGTAAATGAGTATATCTCTGAATTTAAGTTGGATAGGATCAGCTTTTTCCTGCGGACATACTGCCCTAATGTCTGATGGAGAATTCTCGATAATCCGGCGCGGGTAGCCTTGTTCGCATGGCGAAGGGCAATTAAGCAGCTTGACGCGGCGGCCTTCGACTCGCAGATATAAGGGACTGGAATAAAATAACCTGTAGAATTTTGTCCGAATATCTTGATTTG
>JBAWXM010000142.1:0-12265 GCA_037144075.1 Lentisphaerota bacterium
TATGTCTCCGGGCTTAACGGATATTGTGCTTTTGATGCTTGATAATATTATCCATCCGACTATATTGAAATTTTAAAAAAATGTTTTGGGAGTCGTAATCAAGAAATATTGGCAGCCCCGATGCGCCCAATGTTTAATCGGAAAGATTTAAATAATCCTTATTTTTAAATCCTGCGACTGGAAATATTAAAATAAGAAGTGTAAATGGACGATAAATAAATTAATATTTGCAATGAAAATGAAAATAAAGTGGACAGTCACCGCCAAGAAAAAGTGGACAGTCCCCGCCAAGAAAATCAGCGAATTCGGGACAAATGAAATCGGCGCTGACATCAGCTCTTCAGTCTGAATGTATTTGGGGTTATTCCTTTGATTTTCCTGAATCGCTTCATAAAATATTTATCCGACGCAAACCCGCTTATTTGGGCTATATTTGCAATATTCAAGTCTGAATTTTTTAGAAGCTGTTCTGCCTTTCTAATCCTTGCCCGAGTTATATATTCAATGGGGGAACAGCCTGCTTCAGAAGAGAAAATCCTAAAAAGGGTGATCCTGCTGATTTTCAGAATGTCACAGAGTTGACAGACATTTATCGCTGATGAAATCTGCGAATCTATTACAGTCACCGCTTTGGCAAAAATATTCTTGGTTTTTGACATGTTTTTTACCTGATTTGGAGGACATGTTTCAGGTAGGTTGTAAAGCATGGAAAGCACCCGGTATTCCTGTCCTGGTATCTGTTTCAGGTGCAGGGAATATATCTGCGAAAATAAGCTGATGGCTTTTTCAGGATGTAAAGGCTTTAAGGATAATTTATCTTTGCTGAACCCGCAGGACTTCATGTATTCCAGGCAACTTTCACCAAAAAGATGAAGGTAGAAAAATTTCCAGTTGTCGTCCGGGTTTTCATAGTACTCTATTTCGACTCCTGGCCAAAGCGTGAACATGTCACCTCTTGAAACAATCATTTTTTCGCCGTTTGCGATGACAGTTCCAGAACCTTTAGTGATTACATGCGGACAAAAGTAGTCAGGATGTAAATGGTAGTGTGATTCCCCGTAGCCAGTAAGAGCGCCGGCCATTTTCAGCCATAGTGATGCCCCGGCAGGCGGGTGCGACAGTACCCATAAAAGTGGAATGTTTTTGTCTTTCATGAAACAATAATATACCAGAAGAGAAACAAAAATCAACCGTAGATATGATTGATATTAGCGATTAAATAAGATAAAATATAGTTAGTAGTGATACAAATATAAACCTTAAATGGAAGTAAATATGGAAACTCTCAAAGCACAACTGGGAAATTACTATCAAAGTAAGAGGTCGAAAACAAAAGAAGACGGAATCCCGGATTGGAGCAATTTTCAGGTTTCACATGAGATCGAAAAGGCAATGGATGAGTTTGTCGCAAACAATCCGGGAGCCGACCCAAATCTCATAAAGGCCAAATTGCATGAGACAATTGCAGAAAAGTTTGAACCGATGATTTTCAGCCGTAGTCCGTTTTATTACGAAATGGGTGTCAAGCACGCTTTCAACTGGGGTACCCCTCATCAGTTCAATGCAGGGAGCTGGATGTTCAGGAAATACGAGCATCTCTTTCAAGATAATAATCCTGAAAAATTCCGTCTCCTCGATACCAGGGCTAAGCGCGGAATCGACTGGTTCAGTAGTTGTGTGGACTCGGATCACCACAGCGTCGGCTACACAAAAGTTCTTGAAAAAGGGATATCAGGTATTATTGCTGATGCCATCGGATACAGAAAGAAATGTCAGAATGATGCGGAAAGGAATTTTATTGATGCCGCTATCCGAAGCATGAATGCGGTAATAAAAATTTCAACAAAATTCTCTGAAAAAGCAAAGCAAATGCTGAAAGCGGCTGATACTGACGATGGGGAAAAAAATCTTTCCATGATTGCAGAGACCGCAGAACGTGTACCAGAAAATCCGCCAAAATCATTTTATGAAGGCTTGGCGGCATTATGGTTTTTAAGAGAAGTCACTGGAAGCCTGGAGGGCATAGGCATATCAATACTCGGACATCCTGACCGTGTTCTTTACAAACTTTACAAAGATGACATTGAAAATGGAAAGATTACCCGGAGCGAGGCAGTCAAACTTGCCGGAATATGGATGCTCCCCACCGATATAAAATTTGACTTAGAAAACAGCATCTGGCCGGAAACTTCTACCACGCTGACTCTTGGCGGCTGTGACAGCATGGGAAAAACTGTATTTAATTAGGTGACGGAAATATTTCTGGAGGCGCATTTAAAGAACAAGCTAGTCAATCCGAAACTGAACTGCCGGTTCAGTCAAAAGTCAGACAAGCGTTACATCAATGAAATATCCAGACAGATACTCAATGGACACAATGTGTTCGCCCTGCTTAACGATGATTGTCTAATCAATGCAAATGTCAAAGCGGGAAAGAGACTTGAAGACTGTAACCTTTATGGCGCGGGTGGATGTCAGGAAACAGTTGTTGAGGGATGTGAGCATTCCGAAGGCGCATACTACTATTTCAACATGCCGCTGATTCTTGATTATTGCATTCATGAGCATGATGAGCTTAAAGAAACTTTTTCCGGGCTAAAGATGAAACCAGCGAAAATTCTCAAAAGCGCAACTTTCGAAGAGTGTTATGAAAAGTTTCTCAGAACGACTGCCGAATTCATTGTTCACGGCGCAGAACTAAGACGTGAAACTGGCGAGAAATGGCCGGCGGTGAACCCGTGCCCGTTCTTTTCATCCACGCTTCACGGATGCCTGGAGAACAGAAAGGATTACAGCGCTGGCGGAGCCAGATATAATCCTTCAGGATTGAGCCTGGTCGGATTTGGTACTGTCGTGGATTCTCTTTATGCGATTAAAATTGCATGTTTCGACGAGAAATGGATCACGCCTGCCGAGCTAGAAAATGCTCTGCTCGTAAACTGGGAAGACCACGAAAACCTGCGGAACCGTTTTGCCGTATTGTCGAAGTACGGCCACAATTGTCCTGAAGTTGATGCTCTTGCAAGCCGCTTTGCCGATGATCTTGCAAGTGTTGCCGATAAACTGAATAATGCGCGGGGCGGAAAATTTCAACCAAGTTTTTTTGTTTATTATACATTTGTAAGAATGTCGGGCAAGACGCTTGCCACGCCAGATGGAAGAGGTAACGGTGACATGTATGCCCAGGGCATTTCTCCGGGCCGAATCAATCCAGCTTCATCGTTGACAGATGCGATAATGTCTATTGGGAAAATAGATTTTTCCGGTTTTCCTGGAAATGCAGTCCTTGATGTGCAACTTCCGATGGGGAAAATGAATGTTGAGACCTTGAGTTCGGTGATTATGACTTTCGCCAGAATTAATGGTCCGACGCTCCAGTGCAACTGTGTGGATGTCAAAGAGCTCCTGGAGGCCCAGCTACATCCTCAGGCATACAAACATCTCATGGTCAGAATAAGCGGGTTGTCCGCAAAATTCATTGCGCTTGCAAAAGATGTTCAGGATGAAATTATCAAAAGAAATTTGTTTATCCAATAAAAAAATATTCTGCCCGGACAAGCGGCTGACAGCAGTTTAAACCATCTCCGCATTGGTTGTCACGCTGCAACTGGTTGCGGTCATTACACCATTTTGCACGCTGGAAGAAGCGACTCTCCAACGGAGCTGCGTCTAAATTGCGGAACTTTGAGAAGGCGACATCATCGCAAGAATCCTGGTCTTTGCGCGAAGTGTATCTGTCTGAATAAAGAAGTCAAAGACGAGATTATTCAGCAAGATATGTAATTCTACTTCGACACTCCCATCGCTTTCAACTGATGGATAGCGAGTCGTCCAAACATGTCCTGGCATTACAGCCTAGACGTTAAAACTTGACTATTAACCAGCGCTTAGGAGTCGCTGGAGACCGGGCTGCTCTGCAGCCCGTAGCGTTGTCGACGTTCACCAAGTCGCATTTTAGAAAATATTGTCGGCATCTCGCTCACTAGCTTTTGCGCTTAACACAATTTATACGAATAGATAAAACTTTATACTCATAGCCAAAGACAATCTGGCTTTTAGATGTTATTATAATGATAAGTCATATGAAAAAGATGAGAAATGGAGAATGAATAATGCCGGTCGCACGTACGGCAATACGCTGTCTGTGGCCGACCTTTGGGAATTATTCAGTTAAAGTAACAAAGTAAAGAATAAACACTAAGAGTGATAGAAATGAATTACAGTGAAATTAGAGGATTCAACTACCAGCCGAGCTATGCTGCAACAGGCTTGGAAATATGGGGGTTGAAATTTGATCCGAATTGCATCGAACGAGAACTCGGGCTATGCAAACAGCATTTCCCTCGCACTAATCTGCTACGTCTCTGGTTGTCATTTGACGCGTACCTTCACGACCGCCAGCAGTTTGCCCGGAACTTCTCTACCGTGCTGGATATCGTCGCTGACCATGGGTTGCAGGCGATGCCGTGCCTTTTCAACAACTGGCACAGCGTACCCGATTTTGGCGGCGTGGCGGCGGAAATGATCCGCTACTGGAATCATCCCAACCGCTGCCAGGTGTTCACTGACTATCTCGACGACGTCGTCGGGCCGCATGTGAGCGATCCACGTGTCAGACTCTGGGATTTGTGCAATGAACCATTTAACAGCGGACGTGAGGAGGTATTTGTGCCTTGGCTGAAACGGTTGTATGAACACTGTCGGCAGCTTGGTGTTGTTGCGCCTATAACGGTTGGTGTTCCTGTAAGCGTTCAGACACTGGAACTTGTTGAGCCATTCTGCGATGTGCTTACGCCTCACTGCTACTATGCTGAAGGGGTGTGGACGAAGGATGCATCGGCGTTTATCGCCACGATGGATGCCGCTGTCAACTTTGCCAGACATGTCGGCAAACCAATATTCGCAGGGGAAACCGGGTGGGGAAATTTGGACGATGCGGAACGGGTTAGGTCCCTGCGCGTGGAACTGCGCGAAATGACAGAACACAATATGGGATTTTGTATTCACATGCTAAATCATAGTCTGGTCGGTGACGGACATCGCCCGGAATATGGGGTGGTGAGCGAAGCTGGCTTTATGGGTTGCATCGAAGCGGACGGAATATTAAGAACAGGACACGAGGTAATAAATGAGTTTTGACATTTTCAGGCATTCACGGAAAAAAACGTTCGGCCCATTTAGAATCTTAGTTGCGGTAATAATAGCCCCTATTTTTACTGTAACGGCGCAGGTGGATGATAAACAGCAACTGGAAACTTCCGTTATATTTGAAATTCAACAAGCCAATCCTTCATCATTTGACAATCTGGCCTATGCGGGGAACGGGACAAAAGTCACAGCGTCATCATCATTTTCCGAAAACTACGCAAAACATCCTGCCGCAGCAATAAATGATGGCGTATATGGCAACTCACACAGTTGGATTTGCGATATAGGTGATAAAGCTCCTTCGTTCACTATCGACTTGGGGAAATTGGCGACGCTAGGTGTCTTTAAATTCGGACGCGACCGTGAAGGAAAGTATAAGGATCGCGGCATTCGAAAGTTTTCAATCGCCGTTTCAAAAGATGATAATGAATATACCGATGTATATAGCTGTCAAGATATTTCAGCACTCCCAGGCTACGATCCAAGGAAGACGGCTGTTGTTATTATTAAAGGCGTGGAATGCCGTTATATAAAAGTAAATGTGGCAAACGGTGTTTGTATCGATGAATTTGAAGTGTACGCCCCGCAGTTTCAAAAAAACGGAGTGAATAAAATAGAACCAAAACTAACCGTCGTCACATCTAGACCGAACGTCAATTTGTTCACTCAGTCAGAACTGATACTGCTTACTTTTACCGTAACCGGTCTGCCCGCGGGTGAAAAACAACAGTTGAAATTACAATATGCCGATGAATTTGACAAGGTGCGTGCTACGAAAAGTGTCGACATCGAAGCCGATGCGGACGGTCGCTGGAGCGGAACCGTCGAAGGCCTGAACGACAGACTCGGCTTTTACAAAGTTTTTGCCGCACTCTCAAACGGTGTCAATTTGGCGGCAGCCGGTTCCCGTCCGTCTGGATTCCTGATCTACGCAGTAACTCCCGACCCGCATGCCCGGCCAAACATCCCCCAGTCGGAATGTTTCTTCGGCATGCAGGGAGGTTACAATTTCAATACTCCGGGTACCGACATCGTCATGCCGTTTCTGGGCATACGATGGCATAATGGCACAAAGATCCGCTGGAAATTTCTTGAACCCACTGGACGTGCTGGGGAATTTGAAAAGAACGTGGAGCAAGCGCGCTCTGAAACAATTCATCATTATTTCACTCCGTTTTTCCCATTCAACAGAACAAGGACATTCGACATTGCCGGAAAAAAACTTGAGTGGAACGCTTATCAGATATACTATTTTGGCAACCCGCCGGATTGGGCCATAAAACCGGGAAGCAGATCCCAAATTCCAGAGAACGGGGTACTTACCTTAGATGGAGAAAAAGCTTTCGCGGAGTATTGCCGTAAAATCGCAGCCTGCTTCAAGGACGAAGGGCGAGCGAACGAGAGTCATTACTATGAAGTAACCTGGGAACCGAATGTTCCGTGGGGTTGGAAAGGAACGCCTGCGGAACTGGTGCGCGTCTTCCAGATTGCGTATCAGGAATTGCATGCGGTCGATCCCAAGGCGGTAGTCGCAGGACCGACACTGGCGTTGTCGCCCAGTACCTACGATGAAATGCTCGCGCTGTTTCATAAAGGCCTGCCCAAATACATTGATATTCTCGACATTCACCCTTATTCATTGGAAACACCGGAAAAACAGCGGCTTGTCGAGAGGATGCGGGAACTCCGTACTTTGGCGCGCCAACAATCCGGACGGGAGTTGCCGATCATTTCGACCGAGTGCGGGCTGTTGACGATGCCGCGGACAACTGAAGGCTGGCTGCGCCAGGCGCGGCACAACATACGCGAAAACCTTATCCTGTTAGGAGAAAAGTTTTCGCTTAATCATTCCTTTTTCCTTCATGACGGCAAAACTGGTTCGATGGGGTATTTCGTCTACCTGACTGAAACAGACAAGTGGAGTTATAACACCGAACCAATCGCCCCGAAGCCGGTTGCCGCAGCCTATGCCGCCATGACATTTTTGCTGGAGGGATATAAAAGTGTATCCGACATCACATGGATGGGGAACACTGCCCTGGGCTATGCATATCACCGCAACGGCGATGTCATCCTTGCACTGTGGGACTGGAGCGGAACTCCACGCAAAGTGAATGTGCCGACCGGTGTCGCGCAGATACAGCTCTTTGATTGGATGGGGAATAGCCGCGCCGTGACCTGCCCGGATGGTTCGATAGAGTTGACCCTTACCGAGGAGCCTGTCTACTTAAAAGGGGTTTCAGCTAAACTGTGGGGCCCGGATGCGGCCAAGTTGCTCAAAGTGAAGCTCTCGCCTGAGCGCATTTTTCCAGGCGACATGGTACAGATGGAAGTTACTGCCCGCAGTCCGGATGATAAAGCCTTCAACGGCGATCTAAAAATGGGAGCGAATCCATCTCTGTGTATGACCGCTTCCTCCAGACCTTTAGCTATTGCTGCCGGAAAAACGGAAAAGCAAAACTTCAAGGTGACAGTACCTGCAACATTAACCTGCGGCACATATCCGGTAACCTTTACTATGACCGGAGCCAAGGGATCCGTGGCTGCAGAATACGTTTCAATGCGCGTACGCGAACCACTGGTCATAGAAAAAATTGCGCCTACTCTCGTGAAAGGGCAAAAAGGCCTGCGTATCAGTTTAACAGAAGAACGAGGGATGGCATCTACCGGCAAAATAAGCGTAATGGTAAAAGATAACCCCAATAGCAAGATCGAACAGGCATTCAGTTTGAAAGCTAACAAGAAACAGGAAATCATAGCTTTTTTACCCGAACTAAACATAGCTCCAATCAATATATGCCCAATGGAGTTAGGCTTGCAGACTGACGACGGATATGCGATAGCCGCCGCAACTAAGGTAAATTATCTGATAGCAAAGCACGCCACTGAAAACGCAGATTCGGCGGACGAGAAAATGTGGGCAGAAGTTCCAGGTGTAAAAATTGCAGGCCAGGCATTCCTCGGCGGCGGCAAAGAAAATTACCGCGGCGATCAGGATGTTAGCGCCGAAGTGCGATTTGCATGGAATTCGAAAGGGCTCCTCGTATATTGCGATGTGACCGACGATGCTTTTTTTCAGGAGATGGATATAGACAAGGCATGGGCACAGGATAGTATTCAACTGGCTTTCAACCTGGATCCGGAAAAGGCCGGCTTGGGCATAAACACCGAAGCAGTTGGACTGATGCGGGCCAGTGAATTTATCATCGCCAAGACTAAAATAGGAGACAAGGCGATACGCTCTTGGTCCGCTGAAAAACGCTACTTGCCGCCAGGACCGGTACCGACCGAAGAATTGTCCTTGCACATCACAGTAAAGGAAAAACATCTCCTCTACACTATGCGCATCCCCTGGTCGGCCATGGGGGGGGCAACGCAAGTTCCCGGTTCAGGCGACAGCCTTACCACAGCAATGCTGATTAACGATATGGACCCTGGCAAAAAGGGAACACGCGCCCAACTGCAGATGTTCGGAGGCATCGGGGAAGGGAAATTTCCGGAAAGCTATGGATGGTTGATATTAGGCGAATAAATTAAAAACTCTATAAATTATGAAAGGATGAAGTATTTAAAAATCAAGTTTCCGAGTTGAGAAGTGACCAAGCTATTATTAAAAAATGGAGGTATGAGAATTGAAAAAATATTTATTTGAACATAATCAGATTGTTTGCGAAGAAAACAAAAAAAGTCGTAACATGTTGATGATTAAGGATTTTACGCTCATAGAACTCCTCATCGTGATCGCCATCATCGCCATACTAGCTGCTATGTTGCTGCCTGCGCTGAACAAAGCGAGGGACAAGGCAAAATCGGCCGGCTGCATAAACAACGAGAAGCAGATAGGAGCAGCAGTTAACTTTTATTGCGATGATTATAATGGCTGGCTTCCGTTGGGGGTTACTGATGTCAACTGGGGATATTGGAAGCTGATGCTTGCTCCCTACTTCAATTATAAACCTGTGAAAATCAACGCTGACTACCATAAAGGCGTATTCTTATGCCCATCGAGTGCCGGGTTGCAGCCATCGCTTTCTGTTAATGGTTACGCTATTGGTGGATACGGCTGGAATTACAATTACATGTCGGGTTATTCTTGGGTTGGCGGAGCACATCCGGATTATCATAAGATTGCCGAGGTGAAAGTATCAGCGCAATCAATACTTTGCGGTGACAACAGTGATTGGACTGGGATTGCGAATTATCAGTGCGCACTCGAGATGCCATCTAAGGGATTTCAGTGGGTAGGCAACCGGCATGCCAAAGGAGCCAACATGTTGTGGGCTGACGGACACGTTGGATGGATGTCTACAATAGAATTGTTTGGCGGAAAATCATCGACTCAAAACTGGTACTATTTGCGGATTAAGCCGTAGAATAAATATTTTCCACAAAGTCAACTTTTTACACTAAACTGTTACAAAAAAAAGAAAACGCCAACTTCAGGACTTTCATAAACCTAGAGTCTTGCAATCGGCCCAAAATAATAAAGGAGATATTATGAAAACAGCTTATTCAATGATGATTGCCCTGATGTTGATGGTATTTGCCGCTGTGGCCGAGAATCCTTCGGCGATGACACTGGTGGAAACAGGAGGCCTTATTGGGACAGACAACCTGGCAAATTCCCGGGGTGTGGCGTTTGCCTGTAACGACATGAGCGAAAAGTATCCATTTCATACGATTGCCCATCTGAACGATGGCAAGTATGGCAATGCCTACAGTTGGCTTGGCGCAGGTATTCCTCCTAGCACAATTGCGCCGTCAGAATTTGTGGGAGTGGCATTCAAGTCCCCTGTCACCATCGGATGGATTGCCTGGGGACGAGATAATAATGATAAACTAGGTGACCGCTGTCTTGGAACTTACACTATACAATACACCACGGTAGCCATGCCCGGCAAGGACACGCCAGACACAGAATGGAAGACTATCGGATCAATTACGTATAATGAAGCGACAACGAACCCACACCTCCGTCACAAGTATCGCCTTTCCGTGCCGGTGGCAGCCACGGCAATCCGTCTGCTGGTGCCACGCAGCACATGTATTGACGAACTGGAGATATACCCAAATTTCTAATGATTGAACCTTCCTTTCTATTCAGCCAGCGGCCTGCCGGAGGAATGGCCGGACATCATGGCGGTTATCGCACTGGAGCTGGACGGCAAGCCCAGAGGGATAAAGAATCCATACCAGGTAGACGAGTCAATGTTTGTCTTTTAGCATGGCAGCCTCCGCCTGCCGCTCTTAAATATTGCGAAGATTAAATGAACGCTGAATTAAATCAAAAAATAGTTTTATCAACCGCACAAACGGCAACTGACTCTGGAACATCTGTAACTGGATACAGGGATACTGCCTCATCCTGCTGCATTAAGGATGGAGACATCTGGTGTTTCTATGGAGACAGCATACTGCGTCCGGGGTATATCCACGAGTAATCGAGCGAGTCTTCCGCTTTGAAGGCGACAAGGTTCGCGTCGAATCTCTGCATACGGACGTTAAAAATGATAATAAAATGGCATACTTCGGTTCGATAAACAGGTTAAAAACAGAAAAATTAAGTTAGAGACAACATAAAAATTAAAAAAGGATGATTATGAAAAAATGTATTTGTTTACTTTTGGTGCTGATTTCATCTATGGGATTAGTTTTGGCGACCGATGCACCAGTGTCTAGCAAATTCGACTGGAGTATCGTGAGAGGATTCAACTATCAACCAAGCTTCGGCTCAAATGCGACTGAAATATGGGTGGACAAATTTGATGTGTGTATTGTACGGAATGAGCTTGAAACGGCGAAAAAGCATTTTCCTGGAATGAATACGGTCCGGATTTGGCTATCCCATGACACTTTCCTCTGCCATCGCGCAGAGTTTATGCGAAACTTCAAGGCAGTATTGGACATCTGTCATTCGCTGAATCTGTACGCCATACCAGTACTTTTCAATAACTGGCACAGTATTCCTGATTTCGGAGGGATAAGTCCGGAAATGATTAACTACTGGTTTTTGAGCTACGGTAAGTCCGGCACTGCTCCAAATTATATTTTCCGTCCATATTTTGAGGAGATGTTTACCACCTTCGACACTCATCCCTCGCTACTCGCCTGGGATATGTGCAACGAGCCATTCAACAGCGACGCACCAGCCATAACCCCATGGCTGCGCGACATCTACAATTCTGCAAAGAAACTCGGAATCCGCCGACCGGTTGGAGTCAGCGTTCAAGCCTCACTGCCGCAGGTTGAAAAAGTCGCGGAGTTCAGCGATGTCATTATGATCCATCCGTACTTTGCCGACAAGAACACCAAACTGCCAGACATAGTCCGTTTTGCCTCGGGAAAAGGCAAACCCGTCCTGGCGACCGAATGCTGCTGGGGAGAACTTGACGATGCCAAGCATGTCGAACTTGTCCGCGCCGATTTGGAAACGCTCAAAAATCTGAAATTGGGTTTCCTCATCCACGCTCTCTATGAAAGTCCGGTAGGCGACCTGCACCGCCCGGATCTTGGAACGATGAGCAGCGCTGGTTACATGGCTTTCATCAATCGTGACGGATCTTTGCGTAAAGGCCATGAGATTTTCAACGACTACTGCCCGAAAATTCCCCCATCAGATAAGGCGGAATCATTGAAGTGAAATTCTTATTAGTAGCCTTGACAACAATAAAAATCCGAAAAAGAAATAAAGTACAGTTATGAAGTCTCTGAGAAGCGGCCAAATCGACTTGGATTTCCATACGTCCGAGCTTTTGCCGGATGTGGGAGGTCTGTTTAACGAGAACAATTCCAACACGTGCTTAAACTGGGACACGTTAGCTCGATTACCATCTTCGCAAAATGCCATCATTCCTGGGCCTACTATCCGACAAAGATTGGAATGTAGCTTCATACACTAAAGTGTGACCTGCTTGGCCGGAATGCCCTACATCACTATAGGATGGGGCGGCTAATGACGCGGAAACGCATCTGGAATGGGGTACAACATTGACTGAACCATATAATATCTAAACGTTAAAAAGTTAAGTTATTTATAAACACACATAACCATAAGGAGAGATAAGATGCAATTTGAAAATTATGACAACCTGAAGTATCTGGGCAAATTAAAAACCAG
>JBAWXM010000143.1:0-11938 GCA_037144075.1 Lentisphaerota bacterium
TCTTTATCAAGAGAGCCAATTGCAAAACTCGCGTTTTGCGGGAATTCAGAAGACATAATCCAGAATTCAGAATGAAATTCTAACTAAAAGCCAGTTTGTTTTTCAATTATTATGACTCCTGGCTCCTGAATTCTGACTACTTTTGAAATTACCTCAAGACTCTTTCTTATTGTTTATAGTGTTATTGACAAAAAACAGTGCCAATGAAAAGAATGTCTATAATGGCTATCATGATCAGGAGCTCTATGTGCGTAAAATTTTGCGTCCGTTGAGGGTTCATTTGCTTTGTCTCCTTTTTATTTTCCGTTGAACATTTCTTCCAGTATGAATGAGTCGAATTCCAGTTTCAGGATGACCGCTTCATTCGCTAATTCATCCGCGGGGATGTCCCAGATATGCAGATATGCTTTGTGCTCCGCGTGCATGGAAGGCATTATCTCCACTTTGGCTTTCAATTCCCGTCCGTTATTTAGCAGTGTTGCTTTTTGCGGCTGAATTTCCATCGGCTTTAGCGTGATGCCGGATTTGCGCGGCGCGTTGAGCAGATAGACATAAAGCGTATTGCCTTTCCGCCCCAGCAGCACATTGCCGTCGTCAACCACCAGAGGCAACGGCTCCACCTGCTCAAATGCCTCTCTGACCTGCTGATGCCATTGGCCGATTCTTTTCAAAATCCGGACGGCTTCCGCCGGAAACGTGCCGTCAGCCTGCGGCCCGACGTTTAACAGATAATTTCCGCCTTTAACCAGATGTTTGGTCAGACTACGGGAGAGTGTGCCGGTGGAGAAATAATCTTCATTGGTGCGGTATCCCCAGCTTTCCGCGCCGATGGATTCACAGGCTTCGGTAGGTTTCGTATAAATTTGTACGCCGCTGAGTTTTGCATCGTCAAAATCACGTTCCGGAGTGTCAAAATCACCTTCTCCGAAGCCGCGTTTGTTGATGATGATTCCCGGCTGGAGCGAGCGGATCAGTTGATTTACCGATTCGTCATGAGCATTGATGCTGTTTTCGTTGACATCCCACCAGAACCCGTGTATTTTGCCGTAATTGGTGCAAAGTTCAGTCGCCTGCGCTTTAACGAATTCAAGGTATTTTGCCACATCCGGTTCGTCGCCAAGTTCCGGACCCGGCAGCTCATAACTGCGCCCACGGTTGGGATAGTACATGCAATTCATGTCCGGAGCCGAATAGTAAACGCACAGCGGAAAACCGCGCCGCTGACAGGCTTCCGCCAGCATGCCAAAAATATCTTTGCGATAAGGGGTGTTCATAATATTGTACTGGGTCTGTTTCGTGTCCCACAGACAGAACCCGTCGCAATGTTTAGCGGTGAAGCAGACATATTGCATCCCGGCGCTTTCCGCCGCGTCCAGCCACTGGTCCGGGTTGAATTTCTCCGGATTGAATTTTTCAATCAACTGTGTATAGGACGCACGGTTGAGCCGTTTCCGGAACTGCTCCTGTTCATGCCAGCCGTTGACCGCGTACAAACCCCAGTGCATAAACAAGCCGAAGCGTTTTTCAAAAAACCAGTCGCGTCCATCGTTAAATCTTTTTATTATGTCGATATTCGTCTCTATACATGCATTATTCATTTTTCACCAAATTTCAGGTTTTATTCTGATTTATGCCTCCGGAAAACCCGGTTATGACGGAGCATAACCCTCCAAGCCAGCTCTTCACATCTTCACATCTTCACATCTTACCATCTTCACATCTTCCCTTTTGCCTTCCACGTTGAATCGCGGATAACCAGGCTGGTCTTAAGTTTCAAATCATAAATTTTCTGATCCCCATTTATATGCCGCAGCAGCAATTCAAAGGCTTTTTCACCCATTTCGCAGAACGGCTGCTTGATCGTCGTCAGCGGGGGGCTGGAAAATATGGTGTAATCCAACCCGGCAAAGCCGATTACTGACATATCATCCGGCACGGCAATTTTCATCTCATGGCAAAGCATCAGCACTTTCATAGCCACCGGATCGCTGCCGCAAATTACTGCAGCAGGTTTGTTTGTTTTCAAAAATCCGGCAAGCTTGTGTTTATCGTTGTCAGACAGTTCAAGCATAGTATCGATTTCACAAATCATGTCTTCGGATACCGGAAGACCTGACTCGCGCATTGCCGCCAGATAACCATCCGCCCGGATGCGGGCATACTCAAGGTTCAAAGGGGATGTGACTTGCACGATTTTGCGATGACCTTGCTTCAATAGGAATTCAACGCCTTCTTTGATTCCGGCGAAATCGTCTGAAACCACGCGGGAGCACCAGTCATGGTGTGAACTGGAGTCAACCAGCACTATCGGGATATGCATCGCATCCAGTTCGGCGCGCAGCGTGTCAAGCGCATGTTCTTTCAGAGAGCGGCAGATTACTCCAGCAACCCGGTGTTCGACGCACTGCCTGGCGGCTTGTCCCAGAGCATCAGTGTCATTTTCAAGATTATTAACCGGTAATAATTTCATAAAATAACCACTGGCTGCACAGGCTTCAGCAATCCCGGTGATAATATCCAGCGAATAACCGCCTTGCAGACCGCCGATAATGCCGATCACATTGGTTTTTCCGGTCTTAATCGACCTGGCAATCTCATTGCGCCGGTAGCCCAGGCGCTCGGCTGTTTCCAGTACCCGTTTTCTCGTTTCCGTACTGATCTGGACGCCGCCTGCTCTCTGGCCGCTCAGTACCTGAGATACTGTCGGCCGGCTCACCCCGGCAGCATTGGCAATATCTTTCATCGTTACCATAAAACACTCTCCATTGCAATATTCACAATCTTTACTAACACGAGTTAGTATACATGATTAAATTTCCGTTGTCAATAACCTAAAGCTGGTTGAGATGGATTTTTTTTGAAAATAATTATGGATGGAAAAGACTTCAACTATTCCAATTCCAGTTAAAGGAGCGGAAGCGAGGATCTTCTGGCGGCGGCAATAAATGCGCGGCATTTTTCTTCGATCAAATCGCCGGTGAGCGGATCTTTAAGCATGGAACAGGCGTCAACGCCGAATGGTTTGAAGGTCTGGGCAGCGTCCGCGACGTTTTCCGGCGACAATGCGCCGGCCAGGATTACCGGCAGCGGACATTTTTTCATAAAAGCGGAAACCGCCTCCCATTTGTGGGAATTGGCCACGCTGCCGCCGACATGCGCCGGACTGCGGTTGAAACAGTCAAATGTCACCGCGGCAATACGCCCGAAATAATCATCCAGACAGGGAACGATATTCTGAGTATTGATGTAAGCAGTCAGAATAATCTTGCCGTGTTTAGGCATGATCCCGGATAATTTTTCTATTTCCGGCACAGTGATTGCGCCGCATATTTGAACGGTATAAATGTCGGCGCGGCGCAGAATATCCATAATTTGATCGGACTCCGTAAGATGAGTCACAATCACCGGGCAGACATAAGGGGGAAGCATTCCGGCCAGGCGCGCCGCGCTGCTGGGCAGAATAAACGAAGAGGCGCGGTGCAACTGTCCCACCAGAAAGCCGACTGCGTCGGCGCCGCAGCTTACGGCCATTCTCATTTCTGCTTCATTCTGGATGCCGGAAATTTTAATTCTCATTGGACGTTTAACTCCCATGCTTTTCGGATACCCTGTAAAGTATAGTCATTTCCGCCATATTCAATCTCCGGAATGTGATCAATAAAAAACTTACAGTCGCCGCCGACTCCGACCAGTCGCACGGTCTCATCCGGAAAAAGCGCTTTAATGCCGGCAATCAGCTCTCTGGTGCTGCCGATAGCGCCGCGGTCAACGCCCAGGCGCATCGCGTCAACCGTGTTGGCGCCGGCGCCGTCCGGCAGTTTGTCAAAAAACGGAATAAGCGGCAGCTGGGCGGTATAGTTGTGGAGGGACTGGCGCAGCAGCAGCCGCCCCGGCGCGATTGCGCCGCCTCTGAAAACCCGGCAGGCGTCAACAATCTCATAAGTGATTGCGGTGCCGAAATCGAGACAAACCGCGGGAAGTTCCGAAGTGTCGGCCAGGCGGATAATATTGGCGACCCGGTCGCTGCCAAGCGTGGCGGTATCAACCAGATGCATGTTCAGTCCGGTGCTGCATGTTCCGTCCAGCCAGAAAATATTCCTGCCTGAAAGCTTTTTCCTGACAGCCGGAACCACCGTGGACGCGGCGCAGGAAATTCCATCAGGAATGATGGATGGAACGACTTCTCCAGTAGGCATAGTCCTTATATCGGAAACTGTTCCGCCGGAATATAAACCCGTCTGAGTATTGGTATTTCCAATGTTCATCAGAAAAATCATAAACAGACCTGCTTTGTCCCAACCTGAATAATCCAGGCTGAAATAACCTGTGGTTTTATAAAGATATTTCTCAGAGAAATTTTGACAGTTCCGGTTTAGATCCGATTTTCTGAACAAGCTCTTTAATCCGCTGGGCCGATTTGGCATTGCAGATCAAAGTTGCATCCTCGGTGTGAACAATAATCAGATCCTCAACATCAATCGCGGTAATCAAGTGTTTGGAATCCCCGACGACAATGCAGTTTTTAGAATCAATGTTTTCAAAAAGCCCGCGGACGACATTGTTGTTCTCACTGGGCCGTATCTGGTTTCTCAGCGCGGTCCAGCTGCCGACATCATCCCAGTCGAAGGAACATTCCGCAACCACTACATTATTAACTTTTTCCATAACCGCGTAGTCAATGGAAATTTTACTGCATTTTGCATAACGTTCGCGCAGTTCCTGTTCAATATTGCCGGCGGCTTCGGCTTTTTCAAACGCCGCCGCGTCTTTGTAAAGACCCGGGGCATGCTGTTTCAGCGCTTTCATAATTGTGCCGGCAGTCCATATAAACATGCCGCTGTTCCATTTATAGCACTTTTCCGCAAGAAACTTTTCCGCAACTTCAAGATTGGGTTTTTCTTTGAATCCGATGCTTTTGAAAAAACGGGTTTTCAATTTACCGGGAATCTCGCCGCCGCAATGGATATAACCGTAACCGGTGCTGGCAAACGACGGATTTACTCCGATGGTGACAATATCTCCGCGGGCGGCGACTTCCGCGCTGTCGGCCAGAACCTCAAGCATGGCGTCAGTATCCCGGATTACATGGTCGGAAGGCAGAAGCATCATCACTGCGTCATCATTGCCGGCGCGGGCCCTGACGATTCCGGCGGCCAGCGCGACACACGGAGCGGTGTCTCTGCCGACCGGTTCCCCGATAATATTACCGGCCGGGATCTGAGCCAGCAGGGACTGCATGGGCGCGACATATTCATGGTTGGTAATAACGATGATATTTTCAGTTTTAACCAGAGGCAGCAGGCGCTCCACGGTTTGTTCAATAAGCGTGAGATTACCAATCAGCCGCAGCAACTGTTTCGGATGCGACAAGCGGCTCTGCGGCCAGAAGCGTTCGCCTTTGCCGCCGGCCATGACAATAGCGTAAAAATTATCTTTACCCATTAAAAACCCTCTGTTGATTAAAAATTAAACCGGGAAACAAAATTCCCGGTTTGCCAAACTTATTTACCGAGCTTATCAATGATCTTGGTCAGCGGCATGAAGAGCGCGATAACGATTGTACCGACGATCACGGCCAGGCCGACGATCATCAACGGTTCAATCATTGATGTCAGTGCGCCTACCGCGTTATCTACTTCGTCTTCGTAGGTATCCGCGATTTTTTCAAGCATTTCCGGCAGCTTACCGGTTTCTTCACCTACTTCAATCATACTTATAACCATCTGCGGGAAAATGCCGGAAGCGCCAAGCGGCGCGGCAATGCCTTCGCCTTCTTTTACGGCGTCATGCACTTTCCCGACAGCGTTTGAAACTACTTCGTTGCCGGCGGTTTCCTTAATAATATTCAGCGCATTAAGAATCGGAACGCCGGAAGACATCAGCGTTCCCAGGGTTCTGGAGAAACGGGAGATTGCAGTCTTGGAGATAATCGGTCCGAACAGCGGCATGTTGTATTTCACCCAGTCAATGCCGTATCTGCCCATTTTGGTTTTATTGGTGATTTTATATGCCACAAATATGACAAAACCGGCGACGCCCACCAGCCATATCTGCTCCTGCAGAATCTTGCTGATCATCATAACGAACTGGGTAAGTTCCGGCAGCGGTTCGCCAGCCAGCAGTTCGTCGAATATCTTTTTAAAGTTAGGAACGATGAAAATCATCAGGCCGGATGTAACCAGCATCGCGATGGAGAAAACCACCGTCGGATAAATCAATGCCGACTTAACTTTACCGGCGATCCTTGCCGCCTTTTCCATAAATACTGCAAGACGGTTAAGAATAACTTCCATGGCGCCGGCCGCTTCTCCGGCGCGAATCATGTTCAGGTAAAGTTTATCGAAAGATTTCGGATGCTGCGCCAGCGCTTCGGAGAATGTGGAACCGCTCTCCACCGAGTCGGCGGAAGCGCCGAGAATTTTTTTCAAGATCGGGCTTTTAGACTGTTTCTCCAGCGTTCTCAGCGAACGTATCAGCGGGAGCCCCGCGTCCAGCAGAATCGCAAGCTGGCGGGTAAAGATAGTCAGCTCCTTCCGCTTGATAACAGGAGTGCCGATGGCAATATTCATATCAAACTTTTTCTTCTTGGCCCCGGGTGCGGCGGCGACTTCCTTCTTTTCTTTCGGGGCGCCTTTAGCGGGCTTGATCATCGTGATGAAAAGCCCCTGCTTTTTAAGCTCGGCGGCAGCGGCGTCTTCGGCCGGAGCGTCGATTTTGCCCTTTTTCTCTTTTCCGGAAGCGTCCATCGCTGTGTATAGGAAAAGCGGCATATTTCCTCCTGTATAAGTTAATTAACTGCTTCTATGCATATTCTTCAAAAATTTATATATACCAGAGCCAATTGCAAAACTCGCGTTTTGCGGGAATTTAGAAGACAGAATCCAGAATTCAGAATGAAATTCTAACTCGAATCCAGTTCGTTTTCCAATTATTCTGACTCCTGTCTCCTGAATTCTGACTACTTTTCAAATTACCTCACTATATATTAGAACCCCTAAACAGATAAAAATCAAACGCGGTCATTTTCTGGTTTGAAGTTTTTCCGTGATGCTCTCCGGATCCTGAGCCGCGGTAATCAACTCGGTATATGAAATTATTTTATTCATATAGAGGTCCATGAGATGCGAATCAAGCGTATTCATTCCATATTTTGCGCCGGTCTGAAGCTCCGAGGTTATGCGGAACGTCTTACTGTCGCGGATAAGCGCCTGAATTGACGGAGTGGACACCATTATTTCAAATGCCGCCACCCGGCCCGGCTTATCCTGCCTCGGCAGAAGCACCTGGGAGATGACCGCCAGCAGCGAAGACGCCAGCTGAGTACGGATCTGCGCCTGCTGATTGGTCGGAAACGCATCCACAATACGGTCAACCGTTCTGGCCGCCCCGGTGGTGTGCAGAGTCGCAAAAACTAAATGTCCGGTTTCCGCCGCGGAAACCGCGGCTTCCATGGTTTCCAGATCGCGCATTTCACCGACCAGAATAATGTCCGGGTCCTGGCGCAGAGAGCGCTTCAGCGCCTCTTTGAAGCTCGGGGTGTCAACGCCGATTTCACGCTGGATTACCATGCTGCGCTTATGCTGGTGATAAAATTCTATCGGGTCCTCAACCGTAATGATATGACAGTCCCGCTCCATATTAACGATATTGACCATGGATGCCAGAGTTGTGCTTTTGCCGCTGCCGGTGGGGCCGGTAACCAGAATCATGCCGCGCGGACGGTAAAGCAGATCTTTGATATTATTGGGCAGCCCGATTTGCTCAAGCGTCAGCAGTTTGCTTGGAATCTGGCGGAGCACCGTGCCGAAAAAACCTTTCTGCTTGAATGCGCTTACGCGGAAACGGGCTTTTTCGCCGAAGCCGAAACCGAAGTCAACCGTCCCGCACTGCTGGATTTGCTGCAGCTGGCTTTCCGATGCAATTGATTTGACCATGCGTTCCGTGTCTTCGGGAGTGAGAGCCGGAACATCCAGCGGCGTCAGGCTTCCGTGCAGCCTTACCATGGGGGGGGCGTTCACTTCAATATGAAGGTCGCTTACCCCTTCATCCACAACCAGCTGCAACAATTCCGTCATGTCAATTGCCATAAAAGCCTCCTTTTTCCAGATTATGCTGTTGTATATCTGAGAACTTCGTCAACTGTTGTTTCACCATTGATAATGGCTTGCAGACCGTCTTCGCGGATTGTGCGCATTCCCAGTTCAATCGCTTTATTTCTGATAATTGAAGTGGGCGCATTTTTAGAGATCAGTTCAATCAGCGGATTGGACATAACCAGCAGTTCGCAGATGGCTTTCCGCCCTTTATATCCGGTCTGGTTGCATGTGCTGCAGCCTTTGCCGTAGAAAAATTTCTTGCCGCCGATATCTTCCCGCTCCACTCCCATGCGCTCAAGCTCTTCATCGGTGGGCTCGTAGGGCGTTTTGCAGTTCTTGCACACCCGCCGGATAAGACGCTGGCTCAAAACGCCTACAAGCGAAGAACAGATCAGGAACGGCTCCACCCCCATATCAATCAGGCGGGTAACCGTGCCGGCGGCGTCATTCGTATGCAGCGTGCTGAATACAAAGTGGCCGGTGAGAGATGCTTCAATTGCCATCTTGGCGGTTTCCAGGTCGCGGACTTCCCCGACCATGATCCGGTCCGGATCCTGCCGCAGGAACGCGCGCAGCGCCCGATGGAATGTCATGCCGGTGGCGTCATTGATCGGAAGCTGAATAATCCCCTCAATATCGTATTCCACGGGGTCTTCCGCGGTAAGCAGTTTTTCATCAATGGTATTGATTTCCTTCAAGGCGGAATACAGGGTTGTGGTCTTGCCGGACCCGGTCGGTCCCGTAATGACCAGAATCCCGTTGGGCATATGAATCATTTCGCGAAGCTTGTCCAGCACATCCTGCCCCATGCCCAGAACTGCCAGGTCCAGGTTTACCACCCCCCGGTCAAGGATTCGAAGCACCACTGACTCGCCGAATGTCGTCGGCAGACAGGATACCCGCAGGTCAATCGGCTTGCCGCGCACTTTCAACTGAATGCGTCCGTCCTGCGGACGGCGGCGTTCGGAAATGTTCAGTCCGCTCATAATTTTGACGCGGCTGATTACCGGCAGCGCCAGACTTTTCGGCGGCGGCGGCATTTCGTAGAGCGCGCCGTCCACGCGGTAGCGGATACGGAATTCTTTTTCGAAAGGTTCAAAATGAACGTCGCTGGCCTGGTCTTTAATCGCCTGGTACAAAATCACGTCCACAAAGCGGACGATCGGCGCCTGATTTGCCAGATCCTCCAGATCCTTGTCGCTCTCCTCCAAATTCTCCTCGGACAAATCATTACTCATTTCTGACAGCATGTCATGAACGGAGCCGACATCGGCGGGATAGTATTTTTCGATGGCGGTGTCAATCTGGTTTTCAGGAGCCACCATTACCTGGATATCATGGCCGAGGATAAAGTGCAGCTCTTCCGATATCTGATAATTCAGCGGATTCCTGGAGACTATTTTCATGGTATGTCCGTCAAAATCTATCGGCAGAACGCCGTAAGCTCTTGCAGTCTCCGGGTCTATCATTTCAACAACGTTTCTGGGCACATCCCCCATCCGGGGCAAATCAATCACCTCCGAGCCCAGACTGTTTGCAATGAGTTCCAGAATCTTCGCGTCGGTCAGAATTCCATAATTAATAAGGACTTCTCTGAAAGATTTCCCCGTACGTTCGTGCTCTTCTTCAATTTCCTGAAGCTGCGCTTCATTGGACAGCCCTTCTCCAAGAATAATATCTTTAAGCGATTGACTTTCAGAATCCAGCATTTCGTCAATTCCTCATTCCATTATGTTTTTATTCTTCGTCCACCATGGTGCTTTTGATTACTTCATCCAGCGTCGTGGTGCCGGCTTCAGCTTTTCGCAGCGCGTCATCGCGCAGGGAACGCATGCCGTTTCTTCTGGCGGCTTCGCGGATAATCCCGGTTGCTTCATTGTTAAACACAAGATTACATATTTCAGGGGTCATTTTGAATATTTCGTAAACCCCGATACGCCCTTTATAGCCCGTGCCGCCGCAAATTTCGCAGCCGGTTCCCTTGCAGAACTGCCGGGTCTGCAAATATTCATCGCTGAGCCCAAGCAGCCTGACTTCCGAAGGGATGGGAGTGTACGGAGCGGAACAGCCTTTGCAGATACGGCGCAAGAGCCGCTGCGCCATAACCGCACGCACTCCCGACGCCACCAGGAACGGTTTTACCCCCATATCAATCAACCGCGTGATCGCGCCCGGCGCGTCATTAGTGTGCAGCGTGCTGAACACCAGATGCCCGGTCAGCGCGGCGTTGATCGCGATTTCCGCAGTTTCGTAGTCGCGGATCTCTCCTACCATGATGATATTGGGGGCCTGGCGCAGCATCGAACGCAGCGCCGCCGCAAAGGTAAAGTCGATGTGCTTATCCACCTGCACCTGGTTAATACCGGTAAGCTGGTATTCCACAGGGTCTTCCACGGTGATAATCTTGCGGTTCGGCGTATTAATGGTATTTAAAAACGCGTACAGCGAAGTGGTTTTCCCGGAACCGGTAGGGCCGGTAACCAGGAAAATGCCGTCCGGCATAGCCAGAATGCTGTTGACGATCTCCAGGTCGTCCGCATAAAAACCAAGCTTAGGAATGTCGAGCTGAATGCTGGACTTGTCAAGAATTCGCATGACAATACTTTCACCGTGGGTGGTGGGAATCGTCGAAACGCGCAAGTCAATATCCTTTTCCGCCATTTTCAACTGGATACGTCCGTCCTGCGGTATTCTTTTTTCCGAAATATCCAGCCTGGCCATGATTTTCAGCCGGCTGGTAAGGTTGGCTTGAAGATATTTCGGCGGAGCTTCAACTTCGCGGAGTGCGCCGTCAACGCGGTAGCGGATGCGGTAGCGCTTTTCCAGCGGTTCCATATGGATATCGCTGGCCCGCATTTTATAGGCTTCAATGATAATCAGCGAAACCAGTTTGATGATCGGGGCGTCGTCTTCCACTTCAACAGCCTCGGAAGTTCCGCTAATCCCGGCAAGCAGCTGTCCCTGCAACTGCTGTTCAGTGGAAAGTTCGTCGATGAAAGACTCGACGCTGTCTGACAGCGAACTGTAATGCTGGCCTATGATCTTGTCTATCTGTTCCTGCGAAGAAACTACCGCGTCGACATCGCAGCCAAGCAGATAACGCAGCGAGTCAATGGTTTCCATATCCGCGGGATCGCTTATCGCGATCGTCAGCACATCATCGTGTTTCATCACCGGTACAACCCGGTATTGCTGCACGATTTCCTGAGTAAGAGTCTCAATCACTTCCGCCGGAATCTGGTATGCCTGGAGATCAAGCACTTCCAGCCCGTATTGCTGCGCAAGCATGGCAGTAAGTTCCGATTCCTGAACATAACCCAGCGCCTTTAAAGATTCAATGACATCCAGCTTGCCCTGGCTGTCCACTGACTTCTTCCGGGCTTCCTTGAGCTGCTCGTCGGTAATCATCCCGAATTCCTGGAGCAGCTCGATGATATATTGTTTATTCTTGCTCAAAGTGCAACCTCTTGGGCTGAAAAATCTTTAAATCAATTTTTATACCTGAAAAAAGTATCAGGAATATGAACTTTTTCAAGTCCGGTAATCATCTAACGACAAGTTTTAAGCCATTCATTTTCATTATTTTTTTCTTGAAATAAAATCGAGTTCCAAATAAATACTCTTTGTCATTTCGACTTGAACAGAATCCTGACATAAAATAAACAAAAAATAAAAGGAATAAAGATCAATATCTCTGATTTTGTAATATTTGCTGGAAATAAATTTGCTTTTTAGTTTTTTAAAAGCATATTTCTAGTCCGTTTCCAATGCCGACTTAGCTCAGTTGGTAGAGCAGTTGACTTGTAATCAGCAGGTCGTCGGTTCGAATCCGACAGTCGGCT
>JBAWXM010000144.1:0-11915 GCA_037144075.1 Lentisphaerota bacterium
CGCTACATTATTCTTTTTCACATGCAGGAATGCCTGCGCTACATTTTATAATTCTGATTGCAATGTAATACGCCAACGCAAAGAACAATAAAAACAGCATCAGCCAAAGGCAAAGATAAATCAAATGCAATTTCTCCAGATATATTGCTCCGCCTGCAATGACAAGCTGAATAATCCCATAGGATACTGATATCTTCCAGTGAGGAATCTTTAATTCGTTAGCGAGCAGTTGATATAGATGTCCGCGATGCGGCTCCAGTAGATTCCTATGGTTCTTCAGCCTGATCAGCACGCTGATTAACTCATCGGCATAATATGGAAAGATGAATGATGCCATGCATATAAATGCAGTAATGGAGTCTGCCAGCATAATAACAGTAACAGCAAAGACAAAACCCAGCAAAATGCTGCCGACATCGCCCATGAACACCCTTGCGCGCGGCATATTAAATGGCAAAAAGCCTAAACAGCCGGCGGCCATACTCAGGCATAAATTGGAGATTTCACCGGACAGCTTCCAGGAAAAACAGGCCAGCAGCCCGAATCCGACAATCCCGGTTATTCCGGCAATGCCATTGATGCCGTCCATGAAATTGTAGTAGTTGGTGGTGCCGACGATAAAAAATGCGAAGAATATTATCAGCCACATGTTCATGCATGGAGCTGCTGCGCTGACTGTCCATAGCGTAACTCCGGCGCAAGCAAACTGCAGCGCCAGTCTTAATTTCGGCGACATATGCAGTCGATCTCCATAAAAACTGACAATAGATAGTATGACTGCGGGCAGCCAGAACAGAAAATTAAGTTTCAGGCCAATAACGGCAATAACCAGCGCGGCAAGAATCCCGATGCCGCCGCCTTTTGGCGTTGCCGTGGAATGAGAACTCCGGTGGTTGGGTTCGTCCAGAAGCCCGAAAATATGTCCATGACTTGCCACCAGCCAGGCTCCAGCGGCTCCGGCGATTAAAGATAAAAAAATAATCACGGTTCAATATCCTTATTTACGCAGCGGAATAATCCATTATTAAGGATAAGCTGTAATAAAATATTATTCAATTCGAAAATTCTCAAGGACATCCAGCGGTTCCCAATTTAGCTCTCGCCTGGCTTTATTGTTGTCAAAGGTAAGATTGGTTGTCATTTTATTCAAAGTCAAAGAATTTATAGGGGCATTTTCCCAAATGTAATCACCAAATAACGCTAGAAATTTAGCAATCCGGAATGGGATGGATATTGGCATTTTTACCCCTAACTGCGCTGAGATAAGTTGCTCTAATTCTCTAAAAGCAAGTTGTCTGCTGGCGCATACATTATAAATACCGCCTTTTTCTGCCAGCGCTGGTATTAAACGAGCAATATCCGCTACCATAAGCACACTTTTTTGAGCCTTGCCATCGGCTATGCTGAAATATCTGCTTTTTCTAATTCCGTTAATCATTGATCCAAGATTGCCGGGAGGATTAGGGCCAGCGATCAATGCAGGTCGAATAATACCAAGTTTAACATTCTTCTTATGACACCATTCCGTAAGGTACGCCTCGGCCTGTATTTTGCTAAGCGCATAAGGAGTATTTCCCAGAAGCGGATGGGTTTCGGTAATATATTCGCCGGAATCAACGCCGTAAACAGCTACAGTGCTAATAAAGATTAACGATTCCGGAGTGCCGCATTTTTCCAGGGCAGTGCATAGATTTATAGTTCCAGTCAGATTTACATCAAAAAAAACTTTCTTCTCGTTGTCTGTTTTAGGAACCGTATGCGCCTTGCCTGCGGCATGGAGAACAATATCACAATATTCCAGAGCTGGCACTGTTTTAGCCAGATCAGCTTTGCAATTATCATTATCGGTAAGGCCAACGGTAAAAATATCATATTTATCAACCAGAAGTTGACACACATTGGCGCCAATAAAACCTGATGCGCCGGTAATAAGTATTTTACTCATGAAAAAAACTGTTTTAGTTTTGGTAGAATACGCAGGAAAGCATAAAGATAAGAAACTTTAATTCCATTTACCTTGAATGCTTTGTAACATTCGATATTTTGTTTAATTATATTTTTGATGTTTTTACTTGTTGCTCCGCCTAATCTCATTCGAACAACAGGCTCCGGCAAATGAATTGAGTTAATTTTATAACGCTCAAGAAACCTCAGCATTAATTCAAAATCTGCCGCCAAATTGAAATTAAGGTCGAATAATCCATATTTTTCATACACTCTTTTTCTAACAAAAAAAGTGGGATGTGCAGGATGCCATCCTTTTATAAATGCACCGGGAGAATAAGCGCATGATTTCCAGTGCCTGACAATTTGGGCAGTATTATCCTTATTTACATAATACAAATCGGCATGCACACAATCAACAGCCGGGTCATCAAACCTTTTGGCAATTTTTGATATCACATTATTGTCAACATAAAAATCATCAGAATTTAATATGCCTATAATATCGCCTGTTACAAGATTCAACCCTTTGTTCATCGCATCATAAATGCCTTGATCCGGTTCAGAAATCAGCCTTGAAATCTTATTTTTAAAGGGTTCTGTAACTTTTAAAGTATTGTCTTTAGACGCGCCATCTACTATAATGTACTCCAGATTTTCATAGTTTTGTTCTGCTACCGATTGCAGTGTATGTGCTATGGTTTTTTCCGAATTATAACAAATCGTAATAATAGATATTTTAGGTTTACCCAAGGCGGTGTTCCTCAGTATTTATATTGCTTGATTCAGTTTATGCTTCATGGTCGGCGGCAGCGGCGGCGGACTGCCGGCGCGCATCCATTGAGCTATTTATGAACGTTTTGAATGATTTCGTTCAATTCCTTCAATATATGCTTCGATGAGTTGATCTGAGATGGTATCCCACGAATAATGTTGCGACACAAATTCATATCCTAGCTCGCCCATTTTTTTTAGTTTTGCCGGATTTCCCAGAAGATCAGTTATCGCGCCGGCCAGCGCGTCCGGTTCAGGGGGGACAATATAGCCCGCGCCCGCTGCTGCCACTTCGGGGAAATGACATCCTGGCGAGAGCAGCACTGCTGTTGAATTTGCAAGAGCTTCCAGTACCGCCATGGAAAACCCTTCTGCGTCTGATGGCAAACAGAACAAATCGGCTCGCCTTAGCAGTTCCTGTTTAGCCGCGCCGACTACCATGCCGGGAAAGAGTACTTGTTTGCCGGCGCCCGCTTTTGTAATTTCCTGACGAAATTTTTCAACTATGCTCCATTCATCAGGGCCTGCCATTACCAGTCTGGCCTTGGGGAATTTTTTATTGATCATCAAAAATGCGCGGATCAGCCTGTCCGCTCCTTTGAGAGGGTGTAATCGTGCCATAAACAGAATAACTATTTCATCCGGCAAAATCGCATAATGGGTGGTTGCTAGGCCGGCAACTTCCGGCTGATCTATAATGTTAACTCCGTTCGGGATTACGCGGCATGGAGTCTGCACTCCAAGGGCCCGATAGCTTTCCACCTCAGATTCGGTAAGAGCAATAAGCGTTGTGGCGTTTCGCATGATCGGACGCTCAATGACATTAATATAAAGCCTCTTTTTTAGAGCACGAAACTTCAAATGGTCAGGACTCAAGACCCCGCGTTGTTGATAAAATAGTGGTTTATGGTGACGTATGGCGGCTTTTCCGGCAGCGTAGCTTGGATATATAAATGGCATCTGTGTATGAACTATGTCCACAGTAGGTATTAGCCGGTAAAGTTGTGCTTTCATGCCCGGCGCATACAGAAAACCTATGGATTTTGACAAATAAGGGATAAAAGGCAGCCATTTCTGGATAGGTTCCTCGTGTTTAAAATACCAGACCTGCACCCCGTTGACATCAACAGGTTGATTGGTGGGCACATCCAAATCCTCATCCAGATTAGAATTGGTTGCAAAAACAATTACTTCATGACCTTTGCGAACAAGCCATTCCGCGGCAGCGGATACTGAATGTATTGGACCTCCAAGCCTGTAAGCGGGCTTATAACCGTGAACAACATAAAGAATTCTCATATTAACCTTTGAAGATAAAAAATCTTCATATTAGCCTTCTCAATTTCTTATTAATCTTTACGCGGGAGACTGCTGTACTTGCCGCTCCATTTGGCTTTGAGCAATCTGGTCTGGGCGGATTCCCCGCGCATCCGGTTGACAATGGCATAAATGAAAGCAGATAAGGCCGAGTGATAAATAACCCTTTGCAGAGCAGGGATTTTGCCAAGGTGAATTGTCAAGTGATTTAGCAATGTTCGCTCAAGAATAAAATCAGTTCGTTTGAAAGGTGTCGGATCTGACACCCAGGTAACCGGGCAGGCTGGCAATAGTCCTTCCTCGGCTGCTATTTGCAGATGACGGACTTTTTTTATTGAAATACCCATAATCTCCAAAGCGGCAGATTCACCGCAACCAACATTGCTGCTAACCATTATTGCATCCATATCAAGCGGATGCCCTTCCATGGGGCCTCTGCCGCGCATGGCGATCAAACCGTCGAAAAGCGAGAAATCCGGCTGCAATTCTTTGCAAAGTGCCACAATGCCATGGTCAAGCTCGTGGTGATAGTACATGCGATAGGCATCAGGAATACATCCCCACAGGTTTTTCATCCCCAGCGTAACCGTTGTGAAAATATGATTTTTGAAAAGCGGCGCAATTACAAAACGATCGAAATCACGGTGTCTGAAAAAAGGCGAGTAAGGGAGTTTTACAGTTTTGCCCGCTACCACTGTCTCCCGCCATTCCCAAGGGATTTGACTAATGGAGACGCAATTTGCCTGATATTTTTCTGCGATTTGGCTTACGCCATTTCCGTCAAACGTATCTTGGGCGGAGTAAGAACCGTTGCCGCCGTCACCTTCTATCAAGGTAAGGCGGACTCCGCGATCACTGGCCCATTGACATAATCCTTCCACAAATGCCGGAGCATTCACAACGCCGGGCAGATAGGTTGGGTAGGTTAAATTCAACTTAACCACCCATCTTTCCCCGCTGGCCGGAAGTCTGCCAACTGCAGTCAAGCCGGCATCTATTGCTGCTGCGACGCATTCAGGACGGCGCTCCGCCGATCCAATCCATGCAGAATTATTCACGGTATTATGCATCTGGCTTCATTCCCCTTTTGATTCATTTATATATTTGCAGTCTTATATGGTGATTTGATATTCCCGGCGCCATAATTCAAAAAGAACGAGTGAAAATATCCGTTCTGTGTTGCTTCTGCCCTTGTGCTGCCCGGCAATTAAGCTTTTTACGAAACGTCGATCAAAAACATTGGCTGGAGACTCCATCAGTACCTCTTCCATATATTTTCCCCACTGCCCGGCGAACCATTTAGAGAGAGGCAAAGAAAACCCTTGTTTCCGATTAATATCTAATTCTGAAGGCAAAAGTTTCACGGCCAGTTTTTTGAGCATGATTTTACGATCATTTAAGTTAGTTCGCAAATGGTTGGGGACCCTGGCAAATGCGAATTCAATAATATTATGATCAAGAAATGGAGCTCTGATTTCAAGCGATGCAAGCATGCTGGCCCGGTCAACTTTTACTAGAATATCTTCCGGCATGTATGATCCGAAATCCATTGCCATTGCGGCTCCGGGAAGACCGCGGCGCTGATTGAAAAGATTAGCTCTGAACAGCGCAGGGTCCGGCATCGTATTGAATTGTTGAAGTATTGGAGACAGTTTAATGCGGGACTTTGGATCAAAAAACATAGAGTTGCAGGCTAATGCCTGATCCAACTGGCCTCCAAGGCCAATAGCATAATTCCGGCCTCTGATGCCAATGGGAAAGCTGGTTGCAACTGATGCCGCCATGTTGCGGATGAACGATGGAATTTTGTCACGCAGCGAAACCTGTCTCAACGCCAGTTGATATAGCGGATACCCGCCAAACAGTTCATCTCCGCCATCTCCGCCAATGGCAACGGTGCAATGCTGCTTGATAAGGCGTGATACCAGATAGGTCGGAACCATGGATGAGTCGCACATAGGTTCATCAAATTGACGAGCCAGAACAGGAAGTAACTCAACCGTAGCCGGCTCTGCCGCTAGCTCCGTATGGGCGGTTCCAAAATGATTTGCCACGAGTCGCGCGTAAGCCGATTCATCAAACATTCCCTGCCCTGGAAAAGCAATGGTGAATGTTTTGACCTGACCTTGTGACACTTTGGCCGCCATCGCGGTGACAAGGCTCGAATCAACACCGCCACTTAACAGCACGCCAACAGGCACGTCCGCAATCAATTGTCTGCGGACAGATGCTTCCAGCAGCGTTTCTATCTGTTCCAGCAAGGCCTCGGCATCGTCGACTGGCTGTGGTTCCGGTAATTGCCAATAGCGCCATATCTTGCTCTTGCCGGTATTCAAGTCATACGATAAGGCGTGGGCTGGCGGGAGTTTGTTGACTCCGGATAAGATGCAAGTATCGCCGGGTATATAGCCAAATGTCAGGTAGCTGTTTAGCGCTGCCGGTTCTATGCTGCGAGGGAAAGCTGGATCGGCCAGCAGCGCTTTCAGTTCAGAGACGGCCTGGAATCCGCCAGCATGAATGCGATAGTAAAATGGTTTTTCCCCGGCTCTGTCGCGGGCGGCAAACAGCCGTTCCGCCACTGCATCATAAAGGACAAATGAAAACATGCCCTGCAGCCGATCCAGGCATCTGTCGCCCCATTTCATATAAGCGGCAATAATAGTCTCGGTATCGCTGTGCGAGTGAAAGCGCCATTGCCCTGCAAGTTCGGCACGGATGTCCAGGTGGTTATATATCTCGCCGTTAAATACGATGCAGAATCTGCCTGCCTGATCTGTCATGGGTTGATGTCCGAGCGGAGATAGATCAAGGATCGACAGACGCCGGTGTGCCATTGCCAGGCAGCCATCCTGGCGAATCCATGTGCCGGCGTCATCGGGACCGCGATGGCACATGGTGTCGCGACATTTATCAATGATTTTTGAATTAAGCTGACCGGAGCGATTAAATATTGTTAAAAAACCGCACATGGTAATATTCCTGAAAGATTATTTTAGATGTTCAAATTATGGTATAAGGAGCCAATTGCAAAACTCGCGTTTTGCGGGAATTCAGAAGACAGAATCCAGAATTCAGAATGAAATTCTAACTCAAATCCAGTTCGTTTTCCAATTATTCTGACTCCTGGCTCCTGAATTCTGACTACTTTTGAAATTACCTCTAAGTATTTTATATTTTTTGCAGCGGTTTTACAGCCCGTGCTTCCACGCCGTTATATCCTTTATGAAGATTGATTTCCGCCAGCCCCGCGTTTTGATGCCATTGCCTGAAAGTCTTTAGGGTCTGTGGCTTATCGAAGGCCGGGGACAGCATGTCGAATGAATCCAGATAGGCCCATTCTTTCAGTGTTTTGTCGTTCGCTCCACGTAGCATTGAATAATAATCGGCCACCAGCAGTCGGAAGCAGATGCCCTGGCCGATCTTAAATGGAATTTTTCTGATTATTTTTACCAGTGGCCACATCAGGTCAATATATGATTTGATCAGATAGTATAATTTTTCAGGGTTGACATTCTTTAAGAACGGCCGCACATAATATTTGGTTTGACAATAATAGTGAAGCAGGTCTTTGATGTATATGTCCGTAGCGAGTTTGCCGCCAGGCTTCAGATAATTTACCAGATTGTAGAATGCTTTTTCTGGATCCGGCGTATGTTGAATAACCCCGAAGCAGAAAACTCGGTCGAAGCTGGCTTTTTCAAAAGGCATGTTATAAATATCGGCCTGGATGATCAGGATATTTTCCTTTCTGCCGTTTGTCTTGAAGTTGGCTTCGACGGCATTAGAATAATCGAACGATATTATGGTTGCACCGGTTTCCGCCGCAATGCCGGTAAAACGTCCGGCCCCGGACCCGGCTTCAAGAATCAATTCGCCTTGCAGATTATTTCCCCATTTGGTCTCTTCACGGAATCTGGTACTGGATATTTCAAAATGAGAGAAATCATCATGCTGGGTTTGGCTGTGAATATTCCATTCCAGTCCGAAATTTCCCGCGTAATTGTCAGAGGAGACAAAACGAGGAATATAATTCAGCACCGGATATTTTCTGCCGGTTCCGGCGGACTGCAAAAAACCGCTTTTGATGTAATCTCCATTCCATATCGGTTCTGTCAGATTTAATGATCCGCCTGATTCCGGGCATCGCAACAGACTAACAAAATTTTTATGCATTACTTCCCTCAAGTGTTTTATGATAAAATGTTTTATATTGCTCAATAATGGCCTCCCCGGCAAATCGTGCTATTTGCCTGCGGGCATTGGCGACTTGTCCGGTGCAATCGCCGGACAACATTTCCGCAATCGCCGTCCGGATTGCAGAGGCGTTATCGGCAGGAACAAATCTGGCAGATGCTTCGTCAAAAAGATTGCGGTGCGCCGGAATATCCGACAACAGGAGAGGCGCACCGCATGCGGCCGCTTCAATTACTGCATTGGGTAGACCTTCAAATAAACTGATGAAAGCAAAGGCATCGGCAGTTTTCATGATTCCCCATAATTTTTCACGTGCGACATGGCCCATGAATCTGGTCTGACGGCTGACTCCTGCGCCAGTTGCTGTTTCCTTCAGCATCGGCTGGTCAACTCCGTTTCCGCAGATTATAAATGTCAGGTTCGGATTTTTCTGCAAAAGCGGAAATAACGCTTCGAATAAAATCTTCAGATTCTTGCCCGCATCAAGACGGCCGGCAAACAAAATAATCTTTTGAGATTCATTCAAGTCCAGTGACCGCCTGCCGAGGCTGGGCTGATTGTTAATCTCGGTGATTGGCAGTATATTCTGGATTATATGTATTTCCTTGTTCGGATAAATCTTCTGCCAATAATCGCGCCCCTCGGTTGAGTTGGCGATAATTGCCCTGGCTCTACTGCCGAGTTTCGCACGGATACGGAATTTCCAGTGATTATATCCGGCATCCGCGCAACTGGGTTCCCGCAAGACCCATGGAATATTATATAAGCAAGATACGATTCCGGCTAGAATGTCCATTTGCATTATCCAGGAATGGATGATGTTCGGGCGAATCACATGGATCAATCGGATAATTTTCAGGAGAATGCGCGGGGAGTAATTGCTATTTACCGGGAAATGATGCAATTGACTGTTCGGCAGACAAAATGTTGTCCGGTGGTCATCGCCGTAAAGATATAAGACGTGGTTCTCGTAACCTTGTTGTTCCAGCAACGGTAGTATGAGTTGAAGTTGCCGCTCTGCACCGCCGCCGGACAGGCTAGGTATCAGGTGAAGAATTCGCATATTTTCAATCCTTATGGTAATAAAATTTGACTTCGGATAGCGATGCTGAAAAATAGCCTGGCTCACTTTCCGGCACAGGTGTAATCAATAACTTTATATAACGGGCATCGCCGGCATTAAGACCTATATTGTGCCATTGGTTCTTGCTGTAGCTGCAATTGCTTTCTTTAAACGTTTCTGTATATTTCTTCCCGTCCAGACTTTTATAAATCACGAAACTGGAAGGGGATTTATAGAGATATTCAACATTTGCCATCAAGGCTATTTTAAGCACATTATACGATTTGCCCAGGTCAAATATAAGCTCAATTGGTTTTGAAGATTTACTATAGTTTGCAATCCATGATTCCCTTGCAGTTCCGTTTATTAGTTTTTTTGCCGGGTAATTGGGCGCTTCATCAGATGCGGTGACATTTACAGGTGTAATTTCGTCTAATACTTCATGAGTATAAAATTTGACTTCGGACAGCGATGCCGAGAAATAGCCAGGAGCGCTTTCCGGTATAGGCGTAATCAGTAACTTCACATAGCGGGCATGGTCGGAGTCAAGACTTATATTGTGCCATTGCGCTTTATAAAATTTGCAGTCAATCTCTTTAAATACTTCAATATATTTTTTCCCGTCCTGACTTTTGTAAACCGTGAATTTTGAAGGTGATTTATATGGGTATTCAGTATTTGCCATCAAGGACATTTTAGTAATATCGTATGATGCGCCCAGGTCAAATACAAGCTCAATTGGTTTTGAAGATTTACTATAGTTTGCAATCCATGACTTGCTTATTTTTCCATTTATTAAATTTCTTGCCGGATAATTGGGAGATTCATCAGAGGATGTGACATTTACAGGGGGAATCTCTTCGATGGCATTTTGGATTTTTTCCTTATTGTGAATAACGCTGATACTTATATCTTCAGGATTAACTCCTCTCACGATCAGCTTGTTTGATTTGAGTAATTGCACATAATTGCTTAATAAATAGTAAATACGAACGGTGCTTTTTGTCTCAATTAAGTTGATAGTATCCGCAAAAAACCTGTTTACTCTATATTCATTTACCTGATCAAAGTCTTTGCCGGCTATTGCCTGTTTTGATGCTCCAATTATTACAGTGCAATCCCCTTCTATTTTGAATGGGTATAATCCAACAGCAATCTTGCCAGTTGTGCCGGGCTCCACTTCGAGAATACCGTATTTATGCTTCGGCATCAACACATTATTCGCAAAAATGCCCATTTCCGGAACGGCTAAATCCTTATTCTCGGCAAAAAAAATAAAATTCCCTTCGTATGGAAAGGAGAATGAAGATTTAGCTGGCAAATTGATAAGCAGCGGCAGCCAGTCTGTATCATGACATTTTATGTTAACCGGCTGAAGATAAGCTCCTTCTGAATTAATGACTATTTCTTTGAAGTTAGACATTGAATCTTGAGGGAAATCATTAATATTGCGATCATATGCGGTATATTTTGATTCAGGATAAATAAAATCAGGGTTGTTTTTAAGTTCATTTATACCAATAAGCTCATATTTGTCATTAAAATAGAAAACTGATTTGTCAGGATCCAAAGTCACCCATCGGATTCCATTGAAAAATTCAGGAACAGCATGCCCATTCAGGTGTCTTAAGCGCACTGGATAGTTAAATTGATTCAATAGCTTTGCTAATATTGTAGCTTGTGTTCCGCATGTTCCAAATCCGAATGAATTAATTGTAAGCATCGGGCTGGCAAGCCATGAATATTCATCAAACCGGGAAGATAATTCAGGGAAATGAAACAGATGGTTCATGACAAAGAAAAAAGCCCTGAAATAATTTTGATTAAAATTCTTTAAAATATTATTTTTATAGGGGGCTGGCGCATTGGATGATTCGTATGTTTCTTTGGATTTTATATCTTTTTGCTTTATGAGGTTTTCACAATACTGTATGTTGTTGCTGGATGTTTTTAGCAAATCGTTTAACTTATCTGTTTCCGCTTTGGTATTGGCAATCCTTATATCTTCCTGGTATTTTTTAGCTTGCTCTTTCAATAAGTCAAGCCTGACGCGGGCAGCCTGGGCTTCAAAATAAACAGGATTCAACTCTGTAGAGATGCTTGCGTTTTTGATAAAAGACAGCAGTGACTCCTTGTCGGGAAATAGCATATCATTAAAGCCAAGCACAAAGCCGAATGGGTGTGATGAAATATTCCTAATGCTGATAACTTTATTTTTTATATCTGAATCTTCTAAAGAAATATTATAAGTAATATTATTAATATTTATATTGCTTTTGCAATATCCGGAGGAACTTAACAGCATCAGTCCCGCAATAATGGGAATAACACTTTTTCTACAGGGAGGGGTATTAACTTTCATGGGAGTATAATCCTAACTAAATATCAAATAGAGAAAGTTTAGTTGATAATGATTCTTTATTTACGGTTTTGTCAAGTGAAAATACGGCAAAATATAAGGTTTAAATTACGTAAATCAACAAATGGACGAGGATAAACAGTTAGAACGAACACGATTTAACAATAAAAAACACCAAATTATAGGCATGTTTCAAAAGGTAGTTGACCCTTTTACGTCATAACGCTCTGATAAAATAAAGTAGAACAGTCAAAACAAGCTCCG
>JBAWXM010000145.1:0-11871 GCA_037144075.1 Lentisphaerota bacterium
TTAGAGAATAAATTATATATTATGAACAGTGAAGATAAAATAGCAGAAAAAACAGGCAAACCGATTCTGGACGGTGTAAATTCCCCTGCTGACATTCGCAGCATGAGCGTCAGTCAACTCGATGAACTGGCCGGTGAGATTCGCGCTCTGGTAATCAAGACTGTTGCCGCCAACGGGGGACACCTGGCACCGAATCTCGGCGCGGTAGAACTTACCATGGCGCTGCATTATGTGTTCAATACGCCCGAAGACAAGCTGGTCTGGGATGTCGGACATCAGGCTTACGTCCATAAGATCATTACCGGACGCAGAGATTTCTTTAAAACCCTCCGGCAGTTCAACGGCTGCCGCGGTTTCCTTTCCAGAGAGGAATCAGAATATGATTGCTTCGGCGCCGGACACGCGGGAACCGCAATCTCCGCGGCTGTCGGCATGGCCGCCGCCGCGGAAAAACAGGGGCTGAAGCATAAAGTGGTCGCAGTTATAGGCGACGGGGCGCTTAACTGCGGTATTTCTCTTGAAGGACTTAACAGCGTCCGCGATACTACCAGGGACTTGATTATTGTACTGAACGATAATAAAATGTCGATTTCAGAGAATGTCGGAGCCATTCCCTCATACTTGAACCGGATTATTTCCGGCAGAGGGTACAACCGTTTTAAGGCGCTGGCAAAAATGATGCTGAAAAGAATTCCTCATGCGCCTGAAATCCACCGCAGGATTCAACGGCTTGAAGAAGCCACCAAAAGCATGTTTCTGCCCGGCGTGTTCTTTGAGGAACTGGGCATACGTTATATCGGGCCGATCAACGGACATGATTTTAATGAACTTATCAGAACGTTTGAAGGCGTCAAAGAGTTTCATCGTCCGGTGCTGGTTCATGTCATTACTGAAAAAGGGCATGGTTACAGCCCGGCGGAAGCTGCGCCGGAAAAATATCACGGACTGTCCGCGTTTAATCCGGAAACCGGCGAGTGCAGTATCAGTTCAGGTATCTCTTTTTCCGCCGCTTTCGGAAAAACAATGCTGGAGATGGCGGCAAAATATAAGAACCTTGCCGTGATTACTCCGGCCATGAGCGCCGGCACCGGCCTAGGCGAATTTGCCGCGAAGTATCCGGAGAAGTTTTTTGACGTCGGCATTGCCGAGGAGCATGCCGTTGTGTTTGCCGCCGGCCTGGCGGCAGGCGGAATGCGTCCGGTGGTGGCGATGTACTGCACTTTCGTCCAGCGGGCGCTGGATTGCGTCTTTCATGACGTATGCCTCCAGAATCTGCCGGTGATTTTCTGTCTTGACCGGGCCGGAATTGTCGAGGACGGACCTACGCATCATGGTATTCATGACCTGTCGTTCCTGCGCGCCATCCCGAACTTGACCGTCATGATGCCGAAAGACGAAAATGAACTGAGATCAATGATTCATTGCGCCTGGGAAATGAAGTCGCCGGTTGCGATAAGATATCCGCGCGGCGGTTCCGGCGCCGAGTTTAAAATGTCCTCGCAGATTGAAAATATTATTGCCGGACGGGCGGAAATACTTAAGGATGGCAGTCAGGTAGCGTTATGGGGATGCGGCAGGGAAGCCTGTACTGCACTGAAAACCGCCGAACTCCTGGAGAAGGAATATAATATTTCCGCAATGGTGGTCAATCCCAGATTTATCCGTCCGTTTGATGAGGAACTGTTGAAATCACAGGCTGCGGTGATGCCGGTGGTTACACTTGAAGACAGCCAGATTTGCGGCGGTTTTGCGTCGCAGGTCGATGAGGAACTTATCAACTTTCCGCATAAAGGCATCAGACATTTCGGATGGGGAATGCAGATCGTGCCGCATGGTGCGACTGAGACCGTGAGAGAGCAGGCCGGGATCACTCCCGGCTTAATGGCCGCTGAAATTGCCGGCTGGCTCGGCAAATCCGGTTCAAATTAAAGGCGAACTGGAAAAGTACGGATGCGGAGCTATTTTAATAAACATAATTATATTTAAAATTTTATATCTACGATGGGAATTTTATGAAAAATATTTTACTGGTTATGATATTATGCTTTGCGGCAATTTTCGCTTTGGCGGCCAAGGACGAACCGGCAGCGGCTGATAAAATCCGCGAACTGGAAGAGCAGGATAAAAAGATTGCCGCCGAAATGTTCAAAGTAAGAATGGAACTGATTAAAAAAGATCCGGCGCTGCTCAAATTGCACAAACAGATTATCGCATTGCACAAAGAACTGGCGCTTAAAGTTGACAGCAAGAAAGAAATGCGCATTCTGCTCAGCAGGGCGGCTGACGTTTCAAAGCAGATTGAAGAATTGAAAACTCCGGCAGTTCCGGAAAAAAGCAAATAACTGTCTATTTTATTTGAAGTTCGACATTTTTTTTCTGCAGAAAATAGCGCCCGTATTCATTGTGAACGGATACCAGCAGCGCTGGAATCGTTTCTCCGAAGTGCAGGTCTTTGATGGCGCTGGTTATATCGTTGGTATTGTTAACCGCAATATCGCCAAGCCGCAGCAGCACATCACCGCGCTCCACGTCCTTGATGCCGCTTTCCGGCAGTCCGCTTACTACCAGGCCGCCTGCAAACGGATAGTGCAGCGCCTGGGCCAGGTCTTTAGTCAGCGGTTGAACCGTAATCCCAAGTTTTACTTCACACAGTTTACCGCCGTCGGCAGGCATCATTTTTTCAACTTTAAGGTTGAATGATTTATTATTGGCGGTGGTAATAGTGATTCTATCTCCGGACTGCATTTTCCATAATTTGCGGGATAGTGTCATCAGGTCATTCAGCTCTGTATCGTCAATCCTGGTAATCCGGTCGCCGGAACGCAGTCCCGATTCCCAGGCTGGAGAGTCTTTGAATACTTCCTTCAGGAAGATCACCAGATCGCCATCTTTCATCCGCTGCACCGCCGGGATAATTCCCAGCGACACATTGGTAAAACGCTCCGGAATCAGCCATTTTGCCAGCACATTTTCGACGCGCTGCAATGGAATGGCGAATCCGATGCCTTTGGCGTCCCTGAGGATGGCGGTATTTATCCCGATCATTGCGCCGGTGATGTTAATCAGCGGCCCTCCGCTGCTGCCGGGGTATACCGCTGCGTCGGTCTGGAGCAGATCAGAGAAAACCACTTGTTCATTGTGTGTGACTTTTCGTCCCACTGCGCTCAGGACGCCTTGTGAAATGGTGCTGCCAAGGCCGAACGGATTACCTACGACAATCACGGTTTCCCCAAGCAGCAGATCGCCGGGATCGGCCAGCGGAATCGGTTTCAGATCGCCGTTGACGCCGTTGATTTTTAACAACGCAATATCATTCAGGTCGTCCGCCGCCAGCACCTCTGCGAGATAACGCTTTCCGTCGTTCAGTGTGATGTTAATCTTGATTGCCCGGTGAACGACATGAGCATTGGTCACCACCAGGCCGGCCTGGTCAATAATGCAGGCGCTGCCCAGCGAATATCCTTTCTGCTTGTCAAATAATGTTTCTTCAGGAGCAGTATCCAGTATGCTGCCGGTATTGTCCAGTCCCTGCTGAACTGTATCAATAATTTTTTCCGTGCTTAAATTGACCACGCTTGGCAGAACTTTGGCGATGGCCTGCACTGTCGGCGTTATTCGGAGCTGACGGGAATCGCTGTCCTCGGCGGCGGCACAACGCCAGGCGGGCGGCAGAAAAATTGCGCCGGCAAAAAATATTATAGCAGTTTTAAATAAATAATTTGATTTCATTGTTTTTTGCAGAATATTTATTGTATTGTTGTAATTCTAAATTAGCCTCAAGAGCGCAAAAATCAAACTGATAAGAGAAAGTATGACTACAGAAAAATGTCAAGGGGGAGAGATTCTCCTGCAGAATGCGTGGAATAGAATAGACATTGACGGCGAATATATCACTGAAGACGGCAGACCGTTACGGATTTTTTCACCGGGCACCTGGAATGTTGAAGCCGGTCCGGATTTTACTAATGCTAAAATCAGCATGGACGGTAAAATCATGACTGGCGACGTGGAAGTGCATGGCAGTTCATCCGACTGGTTTAATCACCGGCATGACAGGGATTCCGCCTATGACAATGTGATTCTGCATGTAGTCGGGCATGAAGATCTGCCGCCGGACAGAAGATTGCTGCTGCCGCCCGCATTGCTTATCAAGCCTGCCGCCGTTGATGCGGATGCCGAAAAAATAATTTCCGGACGCTGTGCCGGATATTTTGCCAGTCTGGAGGAAAGCCAGATACGCTCGATGCTCGCCGCCGCCGGAATGGAGCGTTTTTACCTTAAAAGCGGGCGTATTCTGCGCCAGATGATGCTTTCCGGTACTGAACAGACCTGTCTCCGCATGATGTTCGAGGCCGCAGGCTACAAGCGGAACCGCGAATGTTTTCTGGAACTGTTCAATCGTTTCTGTGAATACCCCGCCGATATCAGAAAAGAGCGCTTTGAAGCGATTTTATGGGGCGAATCCGGACTGCTGCCGGATCCAGCCGTAGCCGTACTTTCTGAAGAAATGCGCAGTTTCACCGAAAACACCTGGCGGCAGTGGTGGAAAATACGCATCGGTTCGCGTCCCGGCATTGACTGGCGGCGCGATGGCGGACGTCCGGTGAACAGTCCGGAACGACGTATTGCCGCACTGGTCAGCCTGTATCGTACTTTCGGCGAAACTCCGCTGCACACACTTTATGTTTATATTGCCGGTATTGCCAATCCGGAAGCGGCTGGACGTGAATTGGTCAAACTGCTTACCCTGCATGACGGGATATGGGATAAATACACGTCATTTGAACTGGCCAAGAAGCCAGGCCCCGGCGCGGTGTTCGGTGCCGCCAGCGCACTTGAAACTGTGGTCAATGTCGTGCTGCCGGGCATGGCAGCAGCCGCTAAAATCGACGGGCGTCCGGACGATATTCGTGCCGCCGCCATCTGGAATGCCCTGCCGTCCACGCAGGACAACCGCATCACCCGTGTTGCCGCCGCCCGCTGGTTTCGCGACAAGAGCGCCGCGGATCAGGTTTTGACCGGCGCCGCCGTCAGGCAGGGCGTAATCCATCTTTTTCAGGAATTTTGCGATAAATGTCATACGGACTGTAATTCCTGCCTGATTTACAATTCTATCTGACAGCGGAACCGGCTATAGTGCTTGAAATTCAGCAAGGCGCAATTAGGTTACATGTCAGCCGCTTTGAGGCCGTTATTTTGAAATTAATACTCTTGGGATTTGCCATATGATATCTTTATCAACAACCATTGAAACCGTTCATTGTACTCTGCGGAGGTTTTCAAAGGAAGATATTTCGTTTATTTTTTCAGCAAGTCAGCATCCAGGGTTCTGCGACGGGATGAGATGGGAACCTCCAGCCACTGAAAAAGAGTTGATTTTGCCTTATGAGAGGAATGTGAATACATGGGATTCGGGCAGCGCGTATACTTTCACTGTTGAGTTAAAAGATAGCAAAATACCGGTCGGCAGGATAGTGATACGGCTGCAGAATGGAAACTGTTGGGATTTAGGATTCTGGACTCATCCGGATTATCAAGGACGTGGATATATGACTGAGGCGGCAGCGGCGCTGATTGATTTTGGATTCAAGACTTTGGCTGCTGGTAAGATTGAGGCCGGACACGCTGTCTGGAATATAGCCAGCCGGAGAGTTATGGAGAAGGCTGGTATGACTTTTGCGCGTCATGTTCCTCAAGGTTTCCAGAAAGACGGCAAATGGGTTGCTGAAGATATCCTTGCGATAACCAGGCAGGAATGGAAAGACAGGATTGTGTAAATCGTGCCGCTACATTCAAAACAGGAATGAATCATAAAAATATTATCCTTCGGATTATGAAAAATGAATACTATCAGAATTGCCAGTATCAATGATCTGGAGCGCGTGATTGCGATTGTTAGAACCGCAGTATTGCGCATGAACGAGCAAGGGATTTTTCAGTGGGATGAATTTTACCCGGATAAATCAGTTCTGCGGTCAGACATTGATAATCAGCATTTGTATGTGATCGAGAACACGGGCCGTGTTGCTGGATTGATCGTGCTGAATGAAGAAGAGTCGCATGGTTATAACGATATCGCCTGGGCATACCCCGGCAGAGTGCTTGTAGTACACCGGCTGACCATAGATCCGGAACATCAAGGCAGAAAACTTGCGTCCAGGTTGATGGATTTTGCGGAACGGGAAGCAGCATCCAAAGGTTATGACGCCATACGGCTCGACGTATTTTCTCAGAATCCTGGCGCGATTGCTCTTTACGAGCGGTGCGGTTATAGGAAAGCTGGAACATTAAGTTTCAGAAAAGGGATTTTCTTTTGCTTCGAAAAGCCAGTTGATAAAAATAATATAGCGAGTAGAGGAATGAATATCCGCCAAGCAACAGTTGAGGATGCTCATCAGATTGCGCGGATTCACATTCAGACATGGCAGCGCGCTTATGCCGGAATCGTTAACGATGCGTTTCTGCAGAGTTTGTCCATGAATGACAGAACTTCCCGCTGGCAGGAAATACTCTCTAATAAAACAGAAAGCAATTTTGTGGCGGAAGACGAAGGCGAAGTAGCAGGCTGGATTACCTTTGGCAAAAGCCGCGATGAAGATGCGCGGCAGGCAGGCGAAATATATGGAATTTATGTGCATCCGGATTACTGGGGGCGCGGTTTCGGCCGGGAACTGATGGCATCTGCTGAAGCTGATTTGCGGGGACAGAAATTCAAAATGATAACGCTTTGGGTATTGGAACTCAACGAGCGTTCGCGTTATTTTTATTCTAAAGCAGGATACTCTTTCGACGGCACGAGAAAACCGTATTCCATTGGAGGACAGGAGCTGTGGATTGTGAGATATGTGAAGAATGGAGAAAAAATATGAGGCAACGCGCGACATTGCATACTCAACGGCTGATTTTGCGGCCTTTTGAAATAACCGATGCAACTGATGTTCAACGTCTTGCCGGCGATATTGCCGTTGCGGATACGACTCTCAACATTCCATATCCGTATGAAGATGGCATGGCCGAACAGTGGATAGCAACCCACCAGCCAAAGTTTGAAGCGGGAGAACTTGTTAATTTTGCTATTACTATTCGTGCAAACGGGAATCTTGCCGGTGCTATCGGGCTTGTGGTCAACCGCCGTTTTGACAATGCTGAACTGGGCTACTGGATCGGGCGTCGGTACTGGAAACATGGGTATTGCACGGAGGCTGGACATGCTGTTTTGAATTACGGATTCACTGAACTTAGCCTGAATCGTATTCATGCTTCGCACTTGAGCCGTAATCCTGCGTCTGGACGGGTGATGGAAAAACTCGGAATGACCATGGAAGGGTTATTGCGTCAGCATGTGAAGAAATGGGATAAATACGAAGACTGCGTCGAATACGGTATTCTAAGGCAGGAATGGATGAAATCCGGTAAACAACTGTAATATTAGTGGATGAAATGAAAATTGAAAAGAGAATAATTGAAGTAGTTAACTATGAAGATAAATGGCCTGCTGAGTTTCGGAAAGAGGCTGAGATGCTATTAAATTTATTGTCGAAGGAGATTGTGCATGTTCATCATATTGGAAGTACTGCTGTTCCTGGTTTGAGAGCCAAGCCGGTAATCGACATTCTGGTTGAAGTGAATAATATCGATGCTCTGGATCAATATAATTCGAAAATGGAGCAGGCGGGATATATTCCCAAGGGCGAATTTGGAATTGCCGGAAGGCGCTTTTATCTCAAAGGTCTTTATAATCGAACACATCATGTTCACGCATTTAATGCCGGATCAACTGAAGTGGATAGACATATCGCTTTCCGGGATTATTTGATTGTGCATCCAGTTGCGGCAAAAGAGTATGCGGAACTCAAGGCGCGATGCGCGGCTGAATGCAATAATGACAACGAGAGATATTGTGCGGCAAAGCATGAATTTGTTACTGCTCATGAAAAGAAGGCATTGGAATGGGTTAAATCCGGCAGACAACGACAGTCATAACATTTTAGCAGAATAGATTTAATAAAGGCAGAAATATGAAAATCGCAAACTGTACTCTGGCGCAAGCTCCGGAGATACTCGCGATCTTGAATGATGCGATCATCAATACCACGGCGTTGTATGACTACAAGCCGCGCACTATGGTAAAAATGGAAGCCTGGTTCGAGGCGAAGCGGGAAGGACACTATCCTGTACTGGGCGTCTTTGAAGAGGATGGATCGCTTGCCGGATTCGCCAGTTACGGTACATTTCGCGCATGGCCGGCTTATAAATATTCAATTGAGCACTCGGTTTACATTCAAAAAGACAAACGGGGGAGGGGATTGGGTAAGATGCTGCTAAGGGAACTTATCGAGGCGGCAAAGAAGCAGAACTATCATATGATGATCGGCGGTATTGATTCCACGAATATCGCCAGTATCAGGCTGCATCAGAGTGCAGGCTTTAAGCATTGCGCGAGTATTAAGCAGGCCGGTTACAAATTCGGACACTGGCTCGATCTGGAATTCTACCAGTTGATTTTGCCTGCCCCTCAGGCACCGACGGAGGATTGAAATCAAAAATCAATTTTCGCCAGGTTGAGGAGATTGGAATTTTTGAAATGGTGTAATGGCCGCTGAAAATATCCATAGTCCTTGCATTTCAGCAAAGCTAAATTATGTTATCTCAGGCGTTAAGGGGATTGAATGAATCGCAAAGGAGGCTGGAGATGAGCAAGATACTGGTTCTTTATTACAGCATGTATGGACACGTCGAAACCATGGCGAATGCGGTGGCGGAAGGCGCGCGCGGCGTTGAAGGCGCCGAGGTAACCATCAAACGCGTACCAGACCTGATTCCGGAAGACGCGGCGCGAAAGGCCGGCGTCAAGCTTGATCAGGCGGCGCCGGTCGCGACTGTGGATGAATTGCCGGCTTACGACGCGATTATCTTCGGTACTCCCACCCGTTTCGGGAATATGTGCTCGCAGATGCGCAATTTTCTGGACAGGACAACGAAACTCTGGCTTAGCGGCGCCCTTATCGGCAAAGTGGGAAGTGTGTTTGTTTCCACTGCAAGTCAGCACGGCGGACAGGAAACCACCATTACTTCCTTTTATAATACGCTGCTGCATCACGGGATGGTGATAGTGGGTACGCCATACTCATGTCCGGCATTGCTGAACATGAATGAAATAACCGGCGGCTCTCCCTATGGCGCAGGTACTCTTGCAGGAGCGGACGGCAGCAGGCAGCCATCGGAGAACGAACTGACAATTGCCAGGTTTCAAGGCGAACACGTCGCCAGAATTGTCAAAAAACTGTCGGCGTAATATAAAGTATTATACTTCTATGCCATGAGGTGTGGTAATGGTCACGGATACGGGAGCAGCCCCGGATGAATTAACAATACAGGCTTTGCGGAAAACATTGTCGCATTATGCCAGGCCGGATCTGCGCAAGGCGCTGTGGCAGATGTTTTCCGCTCTCATCCCGTACTTCGGGCTTTGGGTCATCCTTGTCTACATGGTGAAGCAGAAATATCCTTTTCCGGTGATTTTTGCGCTCATCCTGCTCGCATCCCTTTTTCTGGTGCGCATATTTATCTTTTTTCACGACTGCGCACACAATTCATTTTTTCACTCAAGCCGGGCTAATACGATTTTGGGTTATGTGACAGGCGTATTGACTTTCACCCCGTTCAGATACTGGCAGCACAATCACATGGTTCATCATAATACCTACGCCGACCTGGACAAACGGGGCGTAGGCGATATCTGGACATTGACTGTTGATGAGTACCAGACAGCTTCTCCGATGAAGCGCCTGGGCTACAGGCTTTATCGCAATCCTTGCGTTTTTCTCGGAATCGGGCCGGGGTATTCTTTTCTGCTCACCCAGCGGCTGCTGCACCAATGGGAAGGGAAGAACGAGCGCTTCAGCGCGGCGGTGACAAATGCGGCTATTTTAGGCATTCTCGTGGTAACCGGTCAGACGATCGGATTGCGCGCCTATCTGCTGATTCAAATTCCGATATTCCTGATTGCCGGGGCCATCGGGGTGTGGCTGTTTTATGTCCAGCATCAATTTGAGGGAGTATACTGGTCCCGCCATGAAAACTGGGACCCTGTGAAAGCTGCTTTGCTTGGGAGTTCATATTACAAACTGCCTGGTGTGCTGCAATGGTTCTCCGGCAATATCGGCCTGCACCATGTCCACCATGTGCTGCCGCGGATTCCGAATTATAATTTGCAGCGTAGTTTCGATGAATCAGCAATTATGCAGTCTGTGCCGCCGTTGAACATCCGCAGAAGCCTTAAGTCGCTTTTTTTGAATTTGTGGGATGAGAAACAGCAGAAACTTGTAAGTTTTAAATCTTTGAACCTCCGGAGCAGGAAAGGTACTTCAAATTGACTGATATTCCACCGGTTAAATAGTTTTGAACCATTTATATATTTTTGTCAATAGCTAAAATACGGTTTTTTGATATAAATAATAATGAAGATTTCTCAAAGAAAGTTTGAATCGTTTTTAAACTGTCTTAAATTTTAGTTTAACCATTTTGATGTTTAACAATTTTTTAAGATAAGATATTTTTATGTTATACTGGCTTTCTGATTTGAGTAATTATTTTGGTCCCTTCCGTCTTTTCGAATATGTCACATTCCGTGCTTTCGGAGCCGCGTTTACGGCGATGATTCTGGCGATGCTGCTGGGGCCTTACACCGTGAGAAAACTGAAGCAGTTGCGTGCTACCGCGCCATGCCGGCTGGAAGGGCTGGTGGACAAAGCTTTTATTGACCGCAGTAAAGACAAGACTCCCAGTATGGGCGGGCTGCTGATAGTTTTTTCCATCATCATGTCTTCGCTGTTGTGGAATATTGTTTATAATCCGATTACCATTACCCTGCTGGTGGTGATGGTATTATTTGCGGGAATCGGTTTCATTGACGACTTTGCCAAGGTGCGATACGGCAAGCGGGACGGCATCCCCGGGAAAATGAAACTTATATTGCAGTTATTTTTCGCGGTCGGCGCAATTATGTTTCTGGATTGTATTCCGGAAACCAGGGATTTGCTGCATCAGTTGATGATTCCTTTCATAAAACAGCCGGTGCTGGTAAGCGGCTGGGTCATGGCGCTTGGCGCTTTCGTGGTGGTTGGCTCCTCCAATGCGGTGAACCTGACTGACGGCAAAGACGGGCTGGCGGTAGGCTGCTGCATTTTCTGTGCGCTGACTTATGCGGTGTTTGCGTATCTCTGCGGACATAAGATATTCGCCGGTTACCTGAGTATTCCGTTTATTCCCGGCGTCAGCGAAGCGGTGGTATTTGCCGCTGCTCTGGCCGGGGCATGCATCGGTTTCCTGTGGCACAACTGCCATCCGGCGTCAATGTTCATGGGCGATACCGGCAGTCTGGCGCTGGGCGGCACCATCGGACTGATTGCGGTAATGGTCAAACAGGAGTTGATTCTGATTGTCGTCGGCGGAGTGTTTGTGATGGAAGCAGCTTCCGTCATCATGCAGGTTACCAGTTTCAAACTTACCGGTAAAAGGATATTCCTCTGCACCCCGATTCATCATCATTTTGAGCAGAAAGGGTGGACTGAAACCCAGATTGTCGTCCGTTTCTGGATTCTTGCCGGGATTCTGGCGCTTACCGGACTGGCGACACTGAAATTGCGTTAGCAACTGCGGTTTACTGCGTTCCTGGCTGGACTTTTTTCCTTTCCGGCATTAGAATATTTATACAATTACTCATGGTGGTGTTTAAAATGATTCGATGCAGATTACAATTTTTTCATACACTGCTGATTTTTCCGGCAATCTTTTTATCCTGCTTGTCATTATATGCCGCGATATATTGCAGCGTCTGTAAAAGGCAGATCAATGGCCCGTATCTGACAT
>JBAWXM010000146.1:0-11862 GCA_037144075.1 Lentisphaerota bacterium
ACCTGTGCAGTCGCTGCCGGTTTACGGTTGTCATTAGTGACATTCCGAGTTATTGCAGTACCACGATTTTCGTATGCAGCATTCTGAACCCTGGCGTGATTGTCATTATTGACGGTTTGAACCTGACTGGAACCGCGGCTGTCAGAAACTGCGGCCTTACTTCTATTTGAATTGCGGTCATTATTCGCTACAGTCTGGTTTCTGCCTGCTCCGCGGTTGTCTGCGCGTGCGGAATAGGAGAGACGTGAATCGCGGTTTCCGGACGGGAAGTTACGATGCGGGTCCGGGGCATATTTGTAATATTTGCCATGATCCCATACTCCGCCGCGATAATAGCTGTGCGCCGGATAATAGCGGCCGTCACAATATACATAACGATCTTTCCAGTACCAGTAATGCCAGTAGGAACGCGGATAATAGCGTCCGCACCATGATACCCATATGGTGGTAGTTGGTTCATAAACGATCTGCTGATCATAAATCACCGTGTCGCCATTGTTTACAACGATAACCTGGGGCGGCGGCAGCGCAACATTTACTGTTGCATTGGTAACCGGCGTATTGACCGCCACACTGGCGTCCGGAGCTGGTGTGGCTGCCGGAACGGTATCACGCTCAATGCCGGCTTTGTCGGCGACCATTTCGGCCGGGTTTCCCGGAACTGCGCTGCCCTGGTTTTGAGCAAGCGCTTTTTCAAATTCCGCCGCTTTGGCCGGGTCATAGCCATATTTTTGTGCAACAGCGGGCGGCAGATCGCGAAAGTCAACCCAGCAGGCCTTGTCGTTGCTGACGAAATTAAGGCCGATTGGAGTGGTTTCGGTTATTCTTATGTCCTTGTAAACGGTTCCGTCAATAGTTGTGATGTCTTCGCCCATGACAGTTGCGGCAAACAAGGCAAACAGCAATAGAACTGCATACCTTTTCATAGCTGTAATCCTTTATTTATTACCGGAGGCACTATGCGTACCGGCTTCAGCGCTCTTCCAGTCCACTGGCCAGATGAACTGTTCTATAATCAGTCGCTGGATTTGTCGATACGGTTACATTAATCTGTATCTTTTTATGAATTGCGGCTTTGAATATCAAATCAGGGCATAAAAAAAGCGGAGCCGAAGCCCCGCTTTTGTATATTCGCAAGTAACCTGAAGATTACTTCTTGCAGCCGTATTTTGCCAGATCGCCGAGCATCTCTTCAATGCGGAGCAACTGGTTGTATTTGCAGATGCGGTCGGTTCTGGAAAGCGAACCGGTCTTAATCTGTCCGGCGTTGGTCGCGACAGCAATGTCGGCGATGGTGGTGTCTTCGGTTTCGCCTGAACGATGGCTGATGACGGCGGTGTAACCGGCCTTGTGCGCCATTTCGATGGCGTCCAGGGTTTCGGTCAGCGTGCCGATCTGGTTGACTTTTACCAGAATGGAGTTGCCGGCGCCCATATCAATACCTTTCTTCAGGTACTGGACGTTGGTTACGAACAGGTCGTCGCCGACGAGCTGGCAGCGGTCGCCGATCTTGTCGGTGAGAAGCTTCCAGCCTTCCCAGTCGCGCTCAGACATGCCGTCTTCGATGGAGTCGATCGGGTATTTGGCGATGAGGGAAGCGAGATAATCAACCTGTTCGGCGGAACTGCGTTTGGCGCCGTTCGGGCCTTCGAACTTGGAGTAATCGTAAATGCCGTCTTTGAAGAACTCGGAAGCGGCGCAATCCAGCGCGATTTTGACGTCTTCGCCGACTTTGTAACCGGCGTTTTCAATCGCTTTCAGGATGCTTTCCAGTGCTTCTTCGGTGCCGCCGGCGAAATTCGGGGCGAAACCGCCTTCATCGCCGACCGCGGTGCTGAGACCTTTGTCATGCAGCAGTTTTTTCAGGCTGTGGAAGACTTCAGCGCCCATGCGGAGGCCTTCTTTGAAACAGCAGGCGCCGACCGGACGGATCATGAATTCCTGGAACGCGATCGGGGCATCGGAATGAGAACCGCCGTTGATGATATTCATCATCGGGACGGGGAGAACTTTACCGTTTACGCCGCCGATGTAGCGGAACAGCGGCAGATCGAGAAAGTTGGCTGCCGCATGCGCGCAGGCCAGCGATACGCCGAGGATGGCGTTGGCGCCAAGTTTCTTCTTGGTCGGGGTGCCGTCAAGATCAATCATCGCCTGGTCAATGCCGGCCTGGTCGAGGACATCCATGCCTTCGAGTTCCGGGAAAATCTTCTCATTGACGTTTTCAACGGCTTTCAGCACGCCCTTGCCGAGATAGCGTTTTTTGTCGCCGTCTCTGAGCTCAAGCGCTTCATTTTCGCCGGTGGATGCGCCGGACGGAACGGCGGCGGAACCCATAATGCCGCTGTCCAGGGTTACTTCGACTTCGAGAGTCGGGTTACCGCGGGAATCGAGAATCTCACGAGCATGGATATCATATATTGCTGACATCTTAGAACTCCTTTTTTATTTATTACGGTTGAAATAATGAATTAAAGAAACATTATTAAAAGAGCTGAAAGATACATCAAAAACTCTAAGTTTCAAAGGCTTGAATGGCTATTTTATCCGATAATTTTGATTGCCGCGGCTTTCTTGAGGGGGAGACGGCGGCGCATGGCCTGGCGGCGGCGGCAGTTATGACGCTGACTCCGGCCCGGCTGGACGAACTGCGCCGCCGGCTGGACGCGATTCATTTCCCGCCGGAACTGCCGCAATATCTCAAAGACTCGGCGGTGCTGCGCCGCGATCCGGCGGCGGCATTCCCATGGGCAGCGTCCATCCTGATAGCGGCAGTACCCTTCAACGCGCTTCCCGGACCGCCGCGGCCGCTGCCCCGCGCCAAATTGCCGGAAACTGCCGGCATGATTGCCGGATATGCGTCCAGAACCGACTACCATCTGCACGGCAAGACTATTATGGAAAAGCTCTTATGCCATCTTGAGCAGGCTGCCGGGCGGACATTCAGATCCGAAATTTGCATTGATACCAAACCGCTGCTGGAAAGAGCGCTGGCGGAAGTTGCCGGACTTGGCGTGATCGGGCGCAATTCCTGCATCCTGTGTCCCGGCCGCGGCAGCGGCGTCTTCATTGTCTCAGCCATGCTCGACCTGGATCTGCCGGATGTCGCGGCAAAGAGCGGGAACATCCAGTGCCATAGCTGCGGACGCTGCGCCGTACAGTGTCCGAATCAGGTTATCGGCGTCGTCCCCGCTGAATTCAACGTAAGCCGCTGTATCAGCAGCCTTACCATGGAAAAGCGCGGACTGCTGACAGCCGAAGAGATGCGTCTGTTTGGCGGCAATATCTTCGGTTGTTCAGTCTGTACCGCCGCCTGTCCGGACAGCAGTCTGCCGGAAGATTTCCCGCTGGATCTGGAATGGCTGCTGCTGGCGCCGTCAGCCGAAGTCAGGCGCGCCATCGCCGGAACACCCATGGAATACGCCGGCGTGACACTGCTGCGCCGCAACGCCCTGATTGTCCTTGCCGGTAAATGTTCTGAAATATCCAGCGGCCTGATAAAAACATTTCTTAAAAAAAACAGCAGCCCGCTGCTGGCAGATACCGCCCGGCGGCTTCCGGCCAGTTGAAATTCCGGAAATGCTGACAAGGCAGATCGCCGTGCTGGATTTTTTATATTCGCCGTTAAATCTTTATTCAAAAAATGAATCTGGCATTGTCTTTTCCAATCCCGCCATTATTTTTTAGTGCGGTCCATAAAATAGAGGAAATTCAAAAACGCCGGATTGCCATTTCGCAAAAGTTTAAACGCATTTTATCAAATAACGGAGGATCGGAGATATGGATGCTAAAATCAGAACTCTGTCTTTCAATGAATTTCAACTGGTAATTGAGTGGGCTGTCGCGGAAGGCTGGAATATCGGACAGTGCGATGCGGGAATCTTTCACGCAACGGATCCGCAGGGCTTTTTCGGAGCGTTTATCGGGGAGGAACTGGCCGGGGCGATTTCGGCAGTGGCGTACAGCGCGGATTTCGGCTTCATTGGTTTTTTTATTGTTAAACCGGAGTACCGCGGCCACATGCTGGGGCCAGATCTCGGCATAAAAGCATTCAATTATCTTGGCTCAAGGAACATCGGGGTGGATGGCGTGGAGGCCAAAGAAAAACACTACGAAAGCCACGGGTTCAAGCCGGCATATAATAATATTCGTTTTGAGGGCATGGCCGACGATGAAGCATGTTTAGACGGGCTGGCGGACGCCGCAGATATTCCGTTTGATGAACTTGCGGCTTATGACCGGCGGTTTTTTCCGGCCGCCCGCCATGCCTTTCTCTCGCTCTGGATCAATCAGCCGGAAGGGTTCTCGGTTGCCGCCTGCGGCGAAAACGGGGTCAGCGGCTTCGGCACCATCCGGCGCTGCCGGAAAGGATACAAGATCGGGCCGCTGTTTGCGGATGACCCGCATACCGCGGAAAAAATATTTGTCAGCCTGACCGCGAAGATTCCGCATGGCGAATATTTTTACCTGGATGTGCCCTCTGTAAATCAGTTTGCCAATGCAATGGCGAAAAAACATAAACTGCGTCCGGTATTCAAAACCGCGCGGATGTACAATCGTTTTTTGCCAAATCTTCCGCTGGATAATATCTACGGCGTTACTTCTTTTGAATTAGGTTAATATAAAGGGATTTTAAAATCATGAATCATCGTGGAAGTTCAGTTTTCGGTGAAGAAATTGCTTTTTTAAAACAGCATATTCCGGTTCTGGTGCTTGAGGATCCGAATTCCCAGGCAAAAATCGTCATTGCGCCGAGTCTTCAGGCGCGAGTGCTGACAAGCACGGCATCCGGCGACAATGGCCAGTCTTTCGGCTGGATAAACTGCGAACTGATCAAGTCAGGCGAAAAGCGGAAGCAGATTAACGCGTTCGGCGGCGAAGACCGTTTCTGGCTCGGCCCGGAAGGCGGCCAGTTCAGTTTGTTCTTCAATAAAGGCGCGTCTTTTGAGTTTGAAAACTGGCAGACCCCGGAGGCAGTTGACTGGGGCGCGTGGGAACAAACCGCAGCCACTGCCGGCAGCGCATCGTTCAGCAAGGAATTTCAGGTTAAGAATTATGCGGGAACCGAGTTCCAGGTTCTCGGCGAACGCACTATAAACCTGCTGGGCAGGCAGACCGCGGAGGATTTGTTGAAAACCGGCTTCGGGAAAAGCATTAAACTCGCGGCTTATGAAACTGTGAACAGCATTACCAATAAAGGCAATGCTGCATGGACCAAAGAAAACGGCCTGCTTTCAATATGGATTTTAAGCATGCTCAAACCGTCACCCGGCACGGTGATTGTCGTTCCGTTCAATTCCGGAGCCAAGACTTCTCCTGAAATAAATTCAGGATATTTCGGGGACATTCCGGCTGACAGATTTACGGTCTCCGGCGCGGCCGGATTCCTGAAGGCGGACGGGAAATTCCGCTCCAAAATCGGACTGCTGCCGGAGCGATCAAAAGGGATTGCCGGCAGTTATGCGTCAGACAGTAAGGCGCTGACCATTGTCACTTGTTCTCAGCAGCCCGGAGTCACGGACTATGTCAATTCAATGTGGGTGCCTTTCCAGCAGGAACCGTTTCGCGGCGATGTAATCAATGCCTACAATGACGGGCCGCTGACGCCGGACGGCGCCCAGCTCGGCCCTTTTTACGAACTGGAATCATCCTCTCCGGCTGCGGCTGCGGCCCCCGGCAAAGGAATTACCCATATCCACCGGACATTCCATTTTGAGGGAAGCGAAGCGGATCTTGATCAACTGGCGGTAAAACTGCTTGGCGTCAACTTGAAGCAGATATGCACAGTCTTTTAATGCAATAGCCGGGGCAAAAAAAACTCCCGCAAATGCGGGAGTTTTAAAAATAAATACTGTGCCTGAGATTAGATCTTGGCGGCAGTCCAGTCAGCTTTGCTGACAAACGCGGTCAGATTACGACCGTCTTTTGTCTGGGCTTTGAAGGCATATCTTTCATTGCCTTTTGCGCCGTAGGTGACTTTCTTGGTTACATCCGCTTGAACTTTCTTCTTCGCCTTCACGTCGTAGAATGAATGCTTCATTTTACCATTCCCCTTTTGAGGTTATTGTTTTTGCTTGCCCAACCTTGAAGCAGGCTTGAGGCAGGCGAACTGAAATAACAATAACCGCGAAATTGTTTAATGCAAACTCAAAAAAGCAAAATGATTTAACAACTCTTGATTTTTTACTGAAAATAGTGCGTTTCCAGGCTTTTTTGAGCATATTTACGATAATTGCGCATTATGGCGCAACTTGACCGGCATAGCAGCATTATGCTCAAGATAAAATTAAAATACAAAAATTTTGCATGGAAGCCTTGCAAAAAATATTCTTTGACATTATAATTTATCATATAATATATTCCAAAAGAAAATTAATGAGGTCTTTAAATGTCTTGTTATAATGAAAAAGTCGACGCCGTTGTCGCCAAACTAAGCCGTTTGAAAGTCGTGCCGGTGCTGGCGATAGAAAAAGTTGAAGACGGTCTGAAGATGTGTGAACTGCTTGACCGCTGCGGACTGAAGATCGCGGAAATTACATTCCGGACCGCCGCCGCGGAGGAGATCATCCGTCAAGCCTCGAGAAAATTTCCGGAACTGGTCATCGGAGCCGGAACCGTGCTGAATATCAATGATCTGCACCGGGCATTCAACGCCGGAGCGTCTTTTGCCGTTGCCCCCGGATTCAATCCGACTATAGTTAAAGAAGCTGTTAAGAGCGAATATCCTTTTTTCCCCGGAGTCTCCTGTCCGACACATATTGAGCAGGCTTATGAACTGGGAGTCAAAGTCATGAAATTCTTTCCGGCCAGAGCGGCTGGCGGGGTAAAAATGCTGAAAGCGATCATTCCGCCCTACCGGCATCTTGGCATTAAATTAATTCCTACAGGCGGTATCACCAGCGACAATATAAAGAACTATCTGGAGCTTCCGGAAGTTATTGCCGCCGGCGGCACCTGGCTGGGAACATCCGCCGACATCAAGGCCGGAGAATGGAACAAAATTGAACAACTGGTCCGCGACGCGATAAAACTGCTCGCCTGAACCAAACCAACGGAAGTTACATAAAATGAAAAAAGTTGCAATGATTACCGGCGGGGCGCGCGGCATCGGCTATGGCATTGCCTGCAAACTGGCGGCGGAAAACTGCGATCTGGTCATCTGCGATATTCAGAATGAAAGCGATTACCAGGCGAATATGGACAATTTGAGGGAGCTTGGCGCGGAAACGCTGTACTGCCGCTGCGACATTACAGATGCGGCGGCCAGAAAAAATATGCTGGAAGCGGTAAAATCGCGGTTCGGCAGGCTCAATGTGCTGGTCAACAATGCTGGAGTCGCTCCCGCAGTAAGGGCGGATATTCTGGAAGCAACAGAAGAAAGCTATGAAAGAGTGATGCGCATCAATCTCCAGGGGCCGTATTTTCTTACGCAGTTGATCGCCGGTTACATGGTTGAACAAAAAAAATCTGATCCCGAAGCCGAATGCTGCATTATTAATATGTCTTCTGTTTCGGCGACGGTGGCGTCTCCGTCGCGCGGCGAATACTGCATTTCCAAGGCTGGCGTCAGCATGGCTACCCGGCTGTGGGCGGCCAGGCTCGGCGAATTTAATATCCCGGTTTACGAAATCCGTCCGGGGGTAATCAAGACCGACATGACAGCAGCGGTTACGGAAAAATATGACAAGCTGATCGCCGAAGGCCTCTGCCTGCAAAGCCGCTGGGGTTATCCGGAAGATATCGGAAGGGCCGTGGCGATGATGGCGCGGGGAGATATTGCGTATTCCACCGGGCAGGTGATCAATGTTGACGGCGGCATGACTGTTGACGTATTGTAAAATAATCTCAGGGGCGGAAAACATGGAAAGTTTAAAAATTCAAGGTCAGGACGTTCCGGTAATTAAAGTTCACACGCTGGTCATCGGCAGCGGCGCCGCCGGGCTTAATGCGGCGGTACAGCTGGATGCCCGCGGGGTAAAAGATCTGCTCATCATCACCGAAGGACTGGGCATGGGCACGTCCATTAATACCGGCAGCGATAAGCAGACTTATTATAAGCTCGGTCTTTACGGTACAGAACCAGACTCGCCGGTAGAGCTGGCAAAGTCGTTTTTCGGCGGCGGCTCCATGCACGGCGATCTCGCGCTGGTGGAAGCCGGCCTTTCCGCCCGCGCCTTTCTCAATCTGGTTAATCTCGGCGTGAAATTTCCGCAGGACTCTTTCGGACAGTTTGTCGGGTATAAAACCGACCACGATCCCCGGCAGCGCGCCACCTCTTTCGGCCCCTATACCTCCCGCGAAATGTGCCGGATGCTGATTGATGAAATCCGCCGCCGGAATATACGAGTCCGGGAAAACCGCGTCACGGTGACGCTGCTGACTGCCGGCGAAGGCGATTCAAAACGCGCTGCAGGAGCAATCGCCGTTCATACTGAAAACGGCAGAAACACATTCGAGGCCTACGCTGCCGAGAATGTTATTTTCGCGGTCGGCGGCCCCGGCGGACTGTATAAAACCAGCGTTTATCCGAACGTCCATACCGGCGCGATCGGTCTGGCTCTGCAAGCCGGAGTTAAGGCGCAGAGCCTGCCGGAATCGCAGTATGGAACCGCATCAATCAAGTTCCGCTGGAATGTCTCCGGAACCTATATGCAGGTGCTGCCGCGCATGATATCCACCGCGTCAGACGGCGTCAGTGATGAATGTGAATTTATGCGGCCGTATTTTGCGACAGAAGGACAGATGAATACTGCGGTTTTTCTTAAAGGCTACCAGTGGCCGTTCGATCCGCGCAAAGTTGCCGGCGGTTCTTCGATTGTTGATATTCTGGTTTACATCGAGACCGCGCTTAAAGGTCGCCGGGTGTTTATGGACTTCCGCCGCAACAGTTCAGATTTGAAATTCGAGGAGCTTGAACCGGAAGCGTTTGAGTATCTGAAAAAATCCAATGCGCTGTTCGGCCTGCCGGTCGAGCGCCTCCGCAAGATGAATCCGGACGCGATAAAACTTTATGAGGAACATGGCATTAATCTGATTGCCGAACCGCTTGAAATCGCGGTCTGCGCCCAGCATAACAATGGCGGACTTGCCGGCAATCACTGGTGGGAATCGCTGAATGTCAAACACCTTTTCCCGGTCGGCGAAGTCAATGGTTCGCACGGCGTTTACCGTCCCGGCGGCTCGGCGCTGAATTCCGGCCAGGTGGCCGGTTTCCGCGCGGCGGATTACATCTCCGGCCGCTATATGGATTTTACGCTCGATGACGCCGCATTTTATCAGGCGGCAAAAGCCGGACTGACGAACTGCGCCGCCTGGCTGGAGAAATGTTCAGGTTCAAAATATAACTGGCAGGCGGTTAGAGATGAGTTTCAGATCCGGATGACCAGAGCCGGATCACATATCCGTTCCGAAGCCGGGCTTGAATCCGCGCTGTCCGGGGCCCGCGAACAGTACCGCCAGATCAGCGGAGAGGGAATAGCGTTCAGCTCCGCGGAAGAAATGATTGAGGCAATGCGCAATCTGCAATTATGCTTTGCGCATGTCGTTTATCTTGAAGCGCTGCTGGCCCAGGTCAAAAGCGGAGTCGGGTCACGCGGATCGGCCATGGTCATGGATAAAAACGGGATCGCGGCGCATCCGATGCTCGGCGATGAATGGCGTTTTGCGCCGGAAGATGAATCTTTCCGCGACAAGGTGCTGGAAACAGTCGCCGACGGAGACGGGTCTGTCCGGAACGAATGGGCGCAGCGCAGGCCGCTGCCTGAATGCAATGCATGGTTTGAAAACGCCTGGGCGGATTACCGCGAAGGCAGAATTTTCGCCCCCGCAGAGAAAGGATTGTAAATTTATGAGCAACAAAATGTATGATTTTTCAATCATTCGCGATTTGCGCAAGAGAGAAGAACTTAACATTGCGGATCTTTCCGAAAAAAGTGGAGTTTCCGCATCAGTTATTTCAAAACTGGAACGCAATCAGTGTATGGCCGAACTGGAGACGATTTTCCGGCTGGCGAAGGTTTTCGGCATTACCGCCTCGGACCTGATTGCGCTGGCGGAAAACCGGACTGCTCATCAATGCACGGCGACAAAGCATGTGTCGGATGGATTCGTCTTTTCAGAAATCACTTACAAAAATCTGAAATGTCTTTATGGAAAAGCTTCCGCCGGGGCCAAAGTTTCACGGCCGCACCTGCATCGCGATGATTACGAATTGTGCTGGGTGCTTTCCGGGAAGCTGAAATTCTATCTGCCGAACGAAAAATACGAGTTATCCGCCGGCGATTCAATCCAGTTTGACGCTCTGCTGGCCCACACTTACGAAGCTGTGGAGAAGTGCGAGATAATCATTATCCACCTGCGCAAAGACAACCGCTTCTAGGAGAAATCAACTATGAGCAGCGAATATCGCAAAATGTCATCCGTTAAAACCGCAGCGGACTTCGCGGCGCATATCAATAGCCTGGGCATTAATCTGGGCTTTGCGGAAAAAACCCGATCAGGAGACGATTCTCCGCTGGGCCGCCCGCTCAAATATAAAGGGCGCACTATCGGCAACCGCTGGTGTATTCTGCCGATGGAGGGCTGGGACTGCTTCAGCAGCGGAGCCCCGAGTGAATTGACCGAACGGCGCTGGATACGGTTTGGACAAAGCGGCGCCAAGCTGCTCTACGGCTGCGAAGCCGCCGCCGTGATGCCTTCCGGCCGCAGCAACACCCGGCAGATGATGATTAACGATGATACCGTTGCCGCCATTGCCACGCTCCGGAGTAAAATGATTGATGCCCATAAAACAAAATTCGGCGCTGCCGATGATCTTTATGCCGGCCTGCAAATTACTCATTCCGCCAGGTTTTCTCATCCAGCCGACGATAAAAAACTGGAATCGCGGACTGCTTATTCGCATCCGCTGCTGGATAAAAAATTCCATAATGATGCTTCGTGCGTGGTAAGCGATACTGAAGTCGAAGATATAATCGCGCATTTTATTAAAGCGGCGAAACTGGCTCATAAAGCCGGGTTCGATTTTGTCGACGTAAAACACGCTCACGGCTACCTTGGACATGAATTTCTCAGCGCGTTCGACCGTCCGGGCAGATACGGTGGCAGTTTTGAAAACCGCACCCGCTTTTTCCGGGAAATCGTTGAAGGCATCAGGAACGAAGTTCCGGAACTGGATATTTCAGTAAGATTGAGCTTATTTGACTGGTTACCTTTTGAAAAGGGTGAAGGTAATGCCGGGAGTCCGATGCAATGGAGCGGCCAGTATAAATACGCGTTCGGCGGCGACGGCTCCGGGCTGGGGTGTGATTTGACCGAAACGGTCGCATTTATCAAGCTGGCTGAATCGCTGGGAATTAAAATGATCTGCACCACGGTCGGCAGTCCCTACTATAATCCGCATATTCAGCGTCCGGCATACTATCCTGTCAGCGACGGCTATCTGCCGCCGGAAGATCCGTTGACCGGAGTGGCCCGACAAATTAATTGCGTAGCCGAAGTCAAAAAGCAGTGTCCGGGCATCGTCTTTATCGGTTCCGGTTATACCTATCTCCAGGAGTGGCTGCCGAATGTAGGCGAATTTGTTGTGGAAAACGGCATGGCGGATTTTATCGGCATCGGCCGCATGGTGCTGTCATATCCTGAAATCTGCGCGGATTCGCTGGCCGGGAAAGAACTTGACCGCAGACATATCTGCCGCACGTTCGGCGACTGCACCACCGCGCCCCGTAACGGTTTGATTTCCGGCTGCTATCCGCTGGATGAATTTTACAAGAAAATGACTGAAGCCTTGAAGATGCAGGAAATTAAGCAGGCGATGAAAAAACAGGGTTAATACTCTAGAGGTAATTGCAAAAGTAATCA
>JBAWXM010000147.1:0-11825 GCA_037144075.1 Lentisphaerota bacterium
GATGGCGGAGAGGGAGGGATTCGAACCCTCGGTAGAGTTACCCCTACACAGCATTTCCAATGCTGCGCCTTCGACCACTCGACCACCTCTCCGCTTTAACGGAATTCAACGGAATTCAAAGGAATTCAAAGGCAAAAATATAGTCTGAATTATGGAATAAGCAAGTTTGGAAGCGGAATATTTTTTACTTCTTTCCGGAATCAATAAAAAGCCGCCGCAGATACAAACCTATTCAGCTCTTTTTCGGAGTTGCGTTTTCCTGGTTCATGTATAGGTTGCGGTGACGGATAAAGTACCCCATTCCCGACATAATGGTCACAATGACAATGCTCCACAGAAATACAGTCCACACTGTCGCCAGTTTGATCCCGAAGAACACGTCATGGCGCAGGTCGAAAAGATTTATCCACGATGCGCCGGCCAACCCCAGCATCAACATCTGCAATGCAGTTTTAAGTTTTCCCCAGCGGTCGGCGGAAATTACTTCACCTTTCTGGATAGCCAGCATCCGCAGGCCGGTGACCAGAAATTCGCGGGTGATGACAACTACCGCGATCCATGCCGGCATCAGGTCGAATTCAACCATCATCAGCATCGCCGCCGTAACGAAGACTTTATCCGCCAGCGGATCCATCAACGCGCCAAAATCAGTTACCTGATTGTATTTTCTGGCAATATAACCGTCAAGCAGGTCGGTGATCCCCGCAATGATCGCCAGAATATAGGCCACCACCCGGATGATATAAACCGCATTGGCGGAAATAAAGGAATTTTCACTGATGTTGGCCAGCAGCAGGAATATGAACACAATCACAATCCTGCCGACAGTCAAAGAATTTGGAACGTTCATAATCATAAATGAGTCTCTTCCGCGATCTCGCCTTCCAGTTCATACACATCGGCGCCGGTGATGGCGACACGGGAAAATTCCCCGGCCATGATGTCCCTGTCCACGGCAATTATCACTTCGTTATCTATTTCCGGCGCATCCATATAAGTCCGCCCGACAGCATAATCGCCATTGACACTATCAACAATAACATCAAAAGTCTTTCCGGCAAGTGATTTATTGCGTTTTAATGAAATTTTAGCTTGCAGGTCCATAATCTTACCGGCGCGCTTTTCGGCAATTTCAGCAGATACACGGTCTTCCATGTCCGCAGCAGGCGTGCCCGGCTCGGGATAGTAGCCGAAAACTCCGACACGGTGGAACTTCTGCTCCTTGACGAACTCTTCCAGTTCCTTGAATTCGGCCTCCCCCTCGCCCGGCAGTCCGGTTATGAATGTCGTCCGTATGGCAATGCCGGGAATTTTCGCCCGTAATTTGTCGAGCAGTGCGCAAATTTGCGCAGACGTGACTTTCCTGCCCATGCGGCTGAGAATCCCGTCGCTGATGTGCTGGAGCGGCATATCAATATACGGCAGCACGTGTTTAGCGGCGGCAACAGTGTCGATCAGTTCGTCGGTAAAGTGCGCGGGGTGGGTGTAAAGCAGACGTATCCAGTAGTCGTCCTCAAAGCTGTCCAATTCGCGAATCAGCCCGGCCAGCGTTTCACCGGATCCTTTGCGGTCATGTCCGAACGCAGTCACGTCCTGTGCGATCAAAATCAATTCTTTAGTGTCGGCCGCCAGCAGATCGGAGACTTCTTTTTTGATCGAAGCGATGGTGCGGCTGTGCAGACAGCCGCGAATTGACGGTATGCTGCAATAAGCGCAGCAGTTGTCGCAACCTTCGGCGATCTTTACATAGGCAATATGATTCAGCGTCAGCTTCAAACGCGGAGTCTGTTCGTTGTAAATGTATTTCGGAACTTCCGTCCGTAGAAAATTGACTGCATCTTCGTTCTGTTGTTCATACAGGCTGTTCAGCCGTGCGGCAACATTCGGAATCTGGTCAATACCGGACCACAGGTCAACTTCCGGGAAATCAGCTTTGAAAGTTTCTTTCCTGTCCCACTGGATCAGGCAGCCGCAAACCAGAATCCGCCGCTTTTTGAGTTTGCCCCTTTTCCATTCCACCGCTTCGCTGATAACCTCTCTGGCCTCTTCGCGGGCAGGAGGAATAAACGCACAGGTGTTGACCATGAACACATCGGCTTCATCAGGGTCCATGGTGATGCCCCATCCGGAAACCAGCAGACTCCCGGCCAGCACTTCAGTATCAACAAAATTTTTCGGGCAGCCGAGGCTTACGATGTAGACGTTACGGCTGATTACAGTGGAACTTTTCTTGTTTTTTTTCATTAATTTATTCCGGCATTGTCATATGTTTATAAATATAATTAACAGTTGTCTCATCAGACGCGATTACTGCATGACCATTCAGACGCCAGCATCCATGGTCGTCAAAATCCAGGTTGAAACAGCCGTTGCGGATATCCGTGGAAATATGCACCCCTTTACTGTTTACCGCCCGGTATCCGCCGCGCTGCATGATCGGGATCGCCCCGGCAACATCCCATATTTTACCGCCGACCACATACGCCAGCAGGCGTCCGGTAAAAAGATTTTGAAACGAAGCGACGCAGCCGCTCCAGGCAAATAACTGATTGGACAGATCGAATTTTCCAGCCTTTGCCGCTTTCTGCGAAATGCCGATAACCCCGCTATTATCAAACGGACGCTTTATGAACTGCATTTCCTGCAAATCAAAGTTTTCCGGCAGGCCTTTCGCGCAAAATACTTTGAGACCATCGGTAATAGTTAGCTCATTCGTCGCCGGCATGTACAGCAACCCTTCCTCAATTATTCCGTTCCGCATATAGCCGATGGAAACACCCCAGGCCGGGAGATGTATCGAATAAGGTGCAGTGCCGTCTATCGGATCGACGATCCAGCAGATTTCCCGCATGGCGGACTCATGATACTGCCGGTTTCTGGTAGCGATTGTTTCCTCTCCGATCAGATATACACCTTCATCCGGACGGTCGAATTCTTTCGCCAGCAGCGCTTCTATCTCTTTGTCAGCCATGGTCACAATCGTGTTATCCGCCTTAACTTCACACGGTGGATTATCATAATATTTCATAGCAATCTGCCCGCACTGTTTGAGCAGCGGCAGCAGTTGTTGCATGTTCCAGTCTTTCATTATCTAACCTTAATAAATCAGTTATTCAACAGGAATATACAGAATGAACAGGATTATTATAATAATTCATTATCTTAGCCTGTCTCTCAACTTTAGAACTTTAGAACTTCCCTAATCACTCTATATGTCAGTTCATAGCTGCCCGGCCTGGTGCTTTCTCGCGGTCCGGCGACATTCAAAATCCGGATATTATTTACCGTCAGCCATTTCTTGATTTTGCCGACAGCGGCGGAATCCGCCGGATTGATCACCAGTAGCGGCTTTGCATACCGGTCCGCGAAACTTTTTGTCAAAGCTGTTCCGCCTGACAAAATCTTATCCGCTAGAATCAGCGTACCGTCGCTGTCCATTACGTTTAAACCGGTCCGCTCCTGATAGAGCCGCGAAGCAGTTTCCTGCAAGGGATATTCCGATGAGATAACGCCATCTTCCGCCAGCCGCCCTTTCGGACACCATCCTCCGATGGGAATGCCGGACGCAACCGCCGCATCCAGCGCAGCCCGGTCAACGCCGGTCTGTCCACCGGAGATAATTTTTATCAAATGCAGTTCTTTATTTTTCAACAGCGTTCCGTCTTTTTACAAAATACCACATTTTAATATAGCAGTTTATGACGGATAAACAAGGCTAAAATCCAAGGCTGCCCGGCTTTGAAGAATCACATTCTTTACCGAACATCATATTGCCGCAGTAAAACCGCCATGGAGCGAAGCAGCATCAATGGATATTCTTAAGCTTATACAATTTTATCAAGGATTGAACTGAAAACTTGCAGACTGATATTTCCGGGCTTGACGCCAAGTCCGGAAGCACGGAAAGAAATACTCCAGCACCGCTGCCGGAATTCTGCCGCGCATCCAAACTGCCGTCTACTGCAAGAGGGTAATGTCGACAGCGATTTAATTTACTCGTATAGAAATTTGTATTTTAACGTGGCTTGCCCGCCGGCGGCGTGGATAGACAGGATAATAAAAACCGTTTAACCATGAAGAACATGACGGTAGTAAAGGAAATACATGTAGCCAGCGGATGCATGCTACGTGACCGCAGTCATTCACTGACTGCTGGTTTCCCTCTGTGTCCTTGCCGCAGTTGCGGGATGAAAAATGGATTTCTCTGTGTTCCCGCTTTGCGTGATGTCTCTGTGGCAAAGTTCCGGCGCAGCCGGTTAATCAGCAAGAACAATTTTGTTAACCTTCAGTGACATGGAACTATTTGACCGTAAGCATTGCCTCTATCTTTTCCATAATAGTGGCGGTGGCCCCGGGAACGCTTAACACATCGCATTCAGAACCTAATATGAACGGATGGTTTGCCTTTTTCATATTCTCAAGCAGCATGAGGGTGAGTTCCCGCACCTGGTCTTTCGTGATGTCCCGGTCGGAATAAAACTTCTTGGTCGGAAGATTGCCGAAAAGCACGGTGGATTCGTTGACCAGCCCGGCGTCCTCCCATATTTTTCTTGAACTTCCGAGACTGAGGATCGCCGGATCCAGTTCATTGTATTTCGAGACCATAGTATCAACCAGTTCTCCGCAGTCGTGGAAAATCAGGTCGGCATCATATTCCGCCAGCAGATTTCTTATCTGCATGTTGTAATTAATCACATAACGGTCGAAAATATCAGAACCTGACTCAAGCTGCATCGGGGAGATATATACCTTGTTGGCCGCCGGCTCACAAACGCAAATGGCTTTTGCGCCGTGTTCAAGCTGCATTCTGATGGATTTCAGGATTATTGCTATAGACATTTCCAGCGCGGTCTCCGCCATTCCAACTTCCTCATCATCCTGCGCAGTCGCGCCGGCGCCGGCCATGTAAACAGCGGTGATCGGATCGGAAAGCAGCGTGGTCATCATCGAGAACGGGCCGATGGACATGCCGACCGGCAGGAAGGTTGAATTCCCGGCCACATATTTGATTGCATCGCAATTGGCCTGAATCCGCGTGGTCAGATATTTGTTTTCGCGCAACCCCTGCTTTACCACAGCTAAATCATCAGGCGAGGGGTTTTTCTCGAAATGCCATTCCTTGATATTGTCTTTAGGAATTCCCAGCAGGGCGACAAGCCACTCTTTTTCCACGGTCAGATCCATCAGCGGAAACGCCAGCGGCGTATTGAATCTTGCCGCCGTTTCGACAATTACTTCTCCGAGCAGTCTGCCGTTCAAAATCCGCTGCGCGTGGTCAGCTTTTTCTTTCAGCGCCAAATCCGTGCCGATAGGCATTCGCAACCCTTTTGACGCCAGATCAATATAATAATTACGATTCACGTTTCAATTCCCTTTTAATTTTATTGAAAGAAACTTTAATCATCTATTGTTATATAATAACCTGCAATTTCAACAATTTCTTACATTATATTATTTGTTTATTGCCGTATATTATCATTTTAAAATAATACAAAAAGCAGCATTTTTTTCAACTTGTCAGGGATAATTAAACTGGAATTAATCTTCTTCTATTGACTCAAGGCGGTTCCTGATATACTCCGCCAACGCATAAACCGGCAGCAGCAGCAACGCCATTCCGGGCAGATACAGCCAGCCGAAATATAAGGCCGTCGCCGCGTCGGCGCCATGCGACATCGTCTTCCGGCTGGAATCAACAACCGTGCTTTCGGGCAACGCTCCAAAGATCATCTCGCCGTAGAGGTCATAACCCCGGAAAGCGGCATTGATCAGAAGCCAGCCGACAACCGTCAATATCAGCGCAAACAGCCACCATGGCATATATTTACGGTCTAAAAAGCGTATCGAATAGCAGATTACCGGCAAAAACAGAAAACTTGCCATGCAAAAAAGATAAGCGCTGTACAGCAACCAGGCCAATGTCCAATCTCCGTGTTCAACTTATTTTTTAATTTTTTCCGAACATAAATCAGCCGCCAGATCAACGCATCCGGCACAGGACAAGCGTCCGGCTGCTTTTATCTCGCGGCAGCAGCGCGAACCCGCTTCGCGCCTGAACGCTTCGCTCAACTCGTCTGTCAATGTTTCATTGTTCAGAATATGCGCTGCCGCATAAATTGCGCCGCATACGCCCGCCGGGGCGCGCCCGCCGCCGAACTGCTTGAATTCCTCGATCTTTTCAGGCGACACCGCCGCATGATCTTCAAAGAACTTAAGCACCGCCTGGGCGCAGTTATAATTTTCGACTCCATGAAACTTGTCTGAAGCTTTTACCATCGCCGTTCCTTAATTTTTATTTCAATATTGCATCATATCATAAAAATAATTCGAGTTATTCAAAATAGTATCTTAATTTCCATATACAAAATAAAGGAACCGGAAAAATGCAATATTCCAACTCTATAACTTTAGAGCCCGCAAAAGCAGGCAACATAAATAGAAAATGATTTGCAACTTGTCGATATTATGACTATAATAAGCTCAAAACACGGGAGCATTGATCATGGGCGCAGAAACCATAAAGAAAATAGAAGAAAAAATACAAAATAACGAATCGCTTGACCATGGCAAAAAAGCTGAACTGCTTGAGCTGATGGGGCATTTAAAACTGGAACTGGAACAGCTCCAGAAAACCGACAGCCGCAAAGCCAGAACTATAGCGGATCTGGCCGAAACATCCACGCAAAAGGCGTTTGACGCCCTGAATGCGGTCGATATCAGTTCAGAAACTCCGTTAAAGGAACTGGAAACTTCAGTTGAAGATTTTGAAGTCTCTCATCCCCGGCTGGTTCGAATCATCAACCGTATATGCATCATGCTTTCAAGCATAGGAATATAAGATTTAGTAAAAAAACAGGTTTTAACGCAAAGGCGCGAAGACGCAAAGAAGAGATTTTTAAATTTGGCGGAACCAAATAAAAAAAACGTTTTCCTTTTGTTTCCATTGCCAGCCTGGCATCTTTACATTAAAAATTCCAGAGTCTAGTGAATATGGACAAAAATGAGTTGAGTTATAAAATAATCGGCGCTGCAATTGAAGTACATCAAACACTTGGCAGACCCGGGTTACTGGAATCAAAGCACAACTTAATCATAAAATAAAACAAAAACGCGGCATGACAACTATAAAGAAACATCGTTACTTCACCCTGATCAGTACACTCACGGTATTGATTTTCTTCTGTCTTGCGCTGAACGTTTCAGCGCGAGCGGGCGGAGGCGGCGGGTTCGGCGGCGGAGGACATTCAAGCGGCGGAGGACATTCAAGCGGCGGAGGGTTTAGCGGCGGACATTCAAGCGGCGGGTTCAGCAGCGGCGGACATTCAAGCGGTTCCGGACATTACACCGGCAGCAACAACTTCCCCTGGATTATATTTATATTGATATCAAAATATCCCATCATTGCGCTGTTAATCCTCATTGGTCTTACAGGTTTGGTTATACTATCCTTAAATACCCGTTACTGTTACGTCACCAACACCATCCGGCGCAATTTTGACAGACAGGGCGAAGACGCGGCGGCTGCTGCGGAAGAGGCCATCCGGAAACGCGACCCGGAATTTTCGCGGGAAGCGCTGCTGGAACGAATTTCCGGCGGTTTCCTGCAAATACAGGAAGCATGGTCGTCCCAGGACATGCGTCCTGTCCGGCATCTGGTTTCCGATGGCGTCTTCGAGCGTTTCAGCCTGCAACTGGAAATGATGAAGGCTTCAAGCCTGATCAACCGGATGACTTCAGTCAATGTGCTGGAAACTCAAATTGTCAGCATCGAGACCGACCGTTTTTTCGACTCGGTGAATGTCATGATCAGGGCTTCCGCCTGCGATACTTACATCAACAGCCGGAATAGCGAAATACTGTCGGGAGTTCCGGAACCTGAAACATTTGCAGAGTTCTGGACACTGCTGCGCCGGCCCGGCGCTAAAACATCAACCCGCCCCGGTTCATTTGAGTGCTGCTGCCCCAACTGCGGCGCGCCGCTGGATAAACTGGACCGCACCGAATGCGCTTCATGCCACGCCATCGTGAATTCAGGGGATTATGACTGGGTGCTTACAGAAATAACCCAGTCCTCCGAGTGGGGCTACCGTCCGCCGCGGATCATCGCCGGAATAGAAGCGCTGCAGGCGACCGATCCGACATTCAATCCATGGCATATTGAAGACCGCGCATCTGTAATTTTCTACCGCTTTATTGCCGCACAGTTTTTTGCCGACCAGCGTTATATGGTCAAGCTGGCTAATTCCGGATTCATGCATCAATACAAGGAATTTTTTCTTCCGCTGAGTAATGGCAGGCATCGTTATTATGCTGATGCGGCTGCAGGCGGAGTCGAACTTGTTGAGGTGATTAACGCATCCGAAACTGAAGAATGCGACCGGCTGCGGGTAAAAATCAGCTGGTCCGGACATCAGGCGGAAGATATTGTGCCAGGCCTGATTCAACCGGAACCTGAACTGTCAACTATTTTCTCCCAGGAATTCATTCTATCCCGCCGGAAAGGCGCAAAATCGTCGGATAAAAACATTTTATCCAGTGTTCACTGCCCCGGCTGCGGGGCGCCTGAAGTCAGAAGTGACAAGCCTTACTGCGAATATTGCCGTACTCCGCTCAATGACGGCAGCCGCGACTGGATACTGGACGATATCCGTCCGTTCTCCGGCTATCCGCGAGTTGAAATGGAAGAAGTGACGCACAACATATACAGCCAGCCGTCCGAAGTTTCGGATAAGTTAAAACTGGACTGCATTGACGCCGACGCTGTTTTAGGCTGCGCAGCAGCAATTATGATGTCTGACGGGGAAATTGACATCAAAGAAACAGAACTGCTGAAATCTTTTGCCCAGTCCAAAAAAGTCTCCGAAGACCGCCTGGCGCTGATCGTTGATTCAGTAAAAGCCGGAACTTTCGAATTTTCTCCGCCGGAAGGCGCGGCAGCCAGGGAATTTATCCGGGCCATGATTTTGATGTGCCTGGCTGATGGCAAAGTAACGTCAAGCGAACGCCGCATGCTGGAGTCTTTCGCGGCGAAATTGAGCGTCCAGTTAAGCGCAGTTTATGAGATGATCCGCAAAGAGCGTTCCGCACTGTTCAAAAAAGCCAGGCAGCGCTAACGCAAATCATTCCGAAAACATATCTGCCTGCCAATCATTATTTTCAGGTTAAATAGTGATTATTTTTCTCTGTTTATGCTGGAATATTATCCGAATATCAAGTATAGTTCCAGACGCGTAAGTCTAATAGTTTAAAAACATACTGGTTTTGTTTGGAATTTTACAAGGTTTGTTTGTCATGAGAATGTCGAGGCACAATTATACCATCCTGGAATTACTTTTTGTAATCTGCTGCATCATCATCATTCTGAGTATGCTGATGCCGGCATTTAACGAATCACGCGAGAAAACCCGTTTTGTCCGCTGGATAGGATTTAACAAGCAATGCAGCAACGATCCGTCATGTGTTATTAATTTTAATTTTCAGGAAGGCCAGGGCTCCATTCTCACCAATTCGGCGGCTGGCCATGAAAGTAATAAATTCAACGTCAAAGATTACTATGGGACGGTAAAAAACGGCGTCTCGGTCGACCCGAAAGACGGCAGCTGGAAAACAGTGGAAGGCAAATGGGTAAAAGGCCGCTGGTGGAAAGGCAAGAGGGCATTGCAATTCAACGGTTTCGACTCAATGGTTGAAATTCCCAAAAGCGACGCGCTGGATTTTGGCGAACAAGATGATTTCACCATCATCGTCTGGCTGAAATTTGATAAATTCACCAACTGGTCAACGCCGTTCAGCAAAGCGTACTCGCCTGATTTCGCCCAGTATGATTTATATCTGGACAACACCACCTACTCCAACTCATCGGCGAAAGCGCAATTCGAGGTAGATGTCTGCCGCACTTGCGTCGGTTATGACAATGTTTTAGTCAACCCCGACACCGGAGCCACGACGCCCAACATCGCGCTGGACACAGATCACTGGTATATGCTGGCATTGAGAAACAGGGCAGCCAAAACACCGCCTTCAGCCAGTTCCAACAATATCAACGACCATGTCGTTGACGTGCTCTGGAACGGACAGAATATGGCGGCAGGGCGCGGCACAAACAACGTCATTGCCACCGGCGTCCGCTGCGGAGCAAAATTAATCCTTGGAGTAATGCGCTTTACAACAGGCCAGAACGAGGGCGAAGGACGGCTGGATTTCATGAATACCGGCTTCACCGGCAAAATTGATGAGTTTATTATTTACAAACGAGCGCTTTCAGATATTGAACTCCGCGGACATTATGCGATGGGAGCGGAACACTTATGATCATGTATATTATTCATTCAATTGAAAGAACAATAGCAGTCAAGCGAGGTCTCAATGGGTGGCATAAGATTTCGCTGTAAAAACTGTTATCAGAAATACGAACTGGCCAATGAATGGGCTGGCAAAGTCTCTGAATGTTTAAGATGCGGCATCGCAATGCAAGTTCCGGACGAGGATCCTCAGCAATGCGATACGTTGGAAAGTTGCGTTCCAGTCAATGATATTCATCCTGACAATATCCAGCAGATTCAGGTTGTTTCCGCCACCGCTCAGACCGGAACTCCTGACGATATTATCTTCCGTTGTAAACTGTGCAGCCAGAAATACCGCCTGTCAAAAGACCTCGCCGGTCAGGTTGCAATGTGTGCTAAATGCAAACGGAACATGGTTGTGCCGTATACCTCTGACGCATTTGCCGGAGAAGCAGTAAAACCGGAAAACAGTATCGTTTTCTGGTGTAAAGCTTGCGGCGCAAAATACCGTTTAAATAAAAAACTCATCGGCCAGCAGGTGGAATGCACCAGATGCAAAAGTTCTTTCCCAGTCCCAGCTGTATCAGAAACCGCACATCCAGCCAAACAGTCAGGAAAGAAACTTACAATATCCGCCGACATAATTAAAGGCGGAATGGTAACAGCAGAAGTGGAATCATCTACCAATGCAAGGACTATAAAGGCAGTAAAGGCAGTCTTTAAAATATCAGACCCGTTCGACCGGATTCCAGTAAGGACCAGACCGCATCAATTGATTGAAAAATCCACTGCCGCGCCTGCAACATCCGCAGAAGTTGCCACTGATTCAGCCAGTCCGGTCTCTGAAGATGAAGAAAAAAAATCCGACTCCGCTAAAGTGCATCGAATTGAACCTGATTCAGAAAGGACGCATTCCACCATCGTTGCGACTAAAACAGTGACCATGATGGTAAAATATATTATAAAATTACCGCGCGAGAATCTGCTTGCGGCGTGGTTGTCTGTCGCTTTTGACTGGATCACCCAGTTGCCAGTTTTTCGCCTGATTCCAAGAAAAGCGTTCGTATACGTCATAATATTGCTCGCGCTGGCCGGCTCTCTTTACTTTGCGCGAAACCTTCTTCCGAAAAAAGACCGTCCGCCGCAATTCCAGATTCATACCATGTGTCCAAAATGCAGCAAACGTGAAATCATGACACTGCTTGATATCGAGGAAGGAGTATGTTCAAATGAACCATGCGCCAAATGCAAAGCGCAAGTCGGCTATGCCTGGAAATGCGGAAACTGCTTTAAGTATTTCCCCAAAACCAACACCGACAGGCTTATTATTCAGGACCCTAAATTAAGCAAGCAGGAAAAAATGCTGCTGCTGAAACCGCCCAAATGCCCCCATTGCAGGTCGCCGAAAGTAAATTACGTTTCAGCCGAAGATGCTACTTTCGGGTGATAAATCCGCATTTACATAAATCAGCTAAAGGTTCACAGTTTCAGCAATTCCGAATGAAAAATAGTTCGCGCTGATTCGACCGAGGATTAGAAGGC